>NZ_JBXAXW010000004.1:0-184787 GCF_056781975.1 Dellaglioa sp. CoH-57-MRSF-19 | reverse complement strand
AATACTGGGATAAAGCCATTTAGAAACATATTAAATTTTATATTATTTCATCCGTCAACTTGACAGGGCCTAGTACATTGTTGAAACTTTTTTTCATTATTTAATGTATCGAACTGCGGTACCATATGCGGCAACTGATTGCATATCTTGACCAATTGAACCGGAATCAAAACGCATCATAACAACTGCATCAGCACCCATGCTTACTGCATTGTCGCGTAAACGATCAATAGCAGTATCTCTTGATTCAGCCATCATTTCTGTGTAGGCCTTAATTTCGCCACCGACAATATTTTTAAGACTGGCACCAATGTTTTTGATAACATTTTTAGATTGTGTTGTAAGGCCAAAAACTTCCCCAATTACTTCATATTCTCTACCCGGAATACTTTCCGTTGTAACGACTAGAATTTTATCTGACATCTATAAAACCTCCCTTTATTAGTATCTTCATAGTAACATAGTTACTTTATAAGAGACTGCAGATTTGAACTGATTATTTTGTCTCTTGGAGGACTTTAATTGTTTTAACTTTAACATTAGTTGTAGGTTTATCACTTGAATTAACTGCAACTGCGGCAATTTTATCAACAACATCCATCCCTTTGATAACTTGACCAAAGACAGTATAAGTACCATCAAGTGAAGGTGTGCCACCATTTTTGTATGCATCAATAATTTTTGACGGTGTGCCATCTTTAATATCAGCACTGGTACTTACATCTTGGTTATTTTGAACAATGTAGAATTGACTACCAATTGAATCAGGTTCTGACGTTTGTGCCATCGCTAAAGCACCACGGATGTGGTAAAGGTTACTTGAAATTTCAGCACCGAATGTATGACCATAAATACTTTCGCCACCAGTACCATCCCCTTTAGGATCGCCACCTTGAATCATAAATTCGTTAATAACACGATGGAAGAGGGTATTATTATAGTACCCTTTTTTACTATGAGTAATAAAATTCTTCACAGCTTTTGGTGCATATTCCGGGAATAATTTGATTTTGATATTTCCCTTTGTTGTCTGAATATCTACGACAGCTTCTTTTTTTGTTACTTTTGAACTAAGTTGTGGTAGTTCAACGTTTGACGCTACACTTGATGAAGAAGTAGTAGTTTCCGTATCATTTGTTGTTTCTGCATTTTGATGGTAGAAGAAGAACCCAATTCCCCCAAGAATAATGATAATAATTACTGCAATTAAACCAATCATTTTTTTGTTTTTCATATTAACCCCAAACTTTCTTTATTTAATTACTCTAGTTTAACGTACGAGGTAGAAGTTATACAAGTCTTAACTTAAACATCCAGTTTAGCGCTTGTATATAGTCATTATGATTGTTATATTTAACATATATAAATGGGGATGACTCACGGTTAAATGAGGATTTAATACTTATATGAACGTTATCAATTGTGAACGATATAAAAATTTACATAGTTAGAGGATTACAATACAATTATCGAAATGGATTAGTCAGATTTTGTATTGTTAAGAAAAGTAGTAGGGGGTTACGTTTTGTTAGTTGGTAATAAATTGGGAAATTTAGATTTATACATAGAAAAAATAATAAATAATGTCATGGCAAGAGATGTGACTCGTGTCACAGAATCGGGGATGGCATAATGGTAAAACAAAATAAGAAAGATAAAGAAAGATGGCGTCATCGGCATCCGTGGATTTTTAGAGTTATTGCAATATTTGGTGTTTTATTTTTATTAGGAGTTACGACGATAAGTATTTATATTGCGACAGTTATTAAGTCCGTGCCAACAGTTACAAGTCAGGAATTAATATCTGATGCCAGTTCAAATATGTATGATAAAGATGGCCAGTTAATTTGGTCTTCAGCGCTGAATAAACGAGTTTATGTTAAGTCAAAAGACATTCCTGAAACATATAGTAATCTGTTATTAGCAACAGAAGATCAAACATTTTACAAAGACGCGGGATTTTCGCCCTCCGGCTTATTTAATGCGGGACTTTCTTCCATTAAATCAGCTGTAGGTAAAGGGTCAGCTCGAGGTGGATCAAGTATTGAGCAACAGTTAATTAAATTAACTGTTTTTTCAACGAGTAATAAAGATCGGACTGTAGACCGGAAAATAAAAGAATTTTTCTTAGCGCAACAGTTATACCATAATTATAGTAAGAAACAGATTTTAGAGTTTTATGTTAATAAAATGAGTCTAGGCGAAGGATCATATGGGGCACAGACCATTTCAGAAACGTATTTTGGTAAAACTTTAAAACAATTGAGTATTAGTCAACAGGCAATTATAGCTGGATTGGGCCAAGCCCCTTCTACCTATAATTTATATTCAAACCCTAAAGCCGTTCAAACACGCCGAAATATAATATTAAAAACAGGGCTTGAGAATAAGGTAATTACAAAGAAACAATATAAAATTGCTGTCGCAGAATCAGTGACAAAAGATTTACAGAAACGCCATTGGATGGAAAATTCTGTTACAAAAAAAATTCTTGAAAATAATGCTTATGTTACTTCTGCCTTAGAACAAGTTAGCGATAAAGGGTACGATTTAGCTAAAACTCCATTACAAATTACAACAGCGCTTGATTCAAAGCAAAATGCGACTGTTAAAAAATTAGCTGATAATAAAAAATATTATCAAAATTCAGCAGAACAATCTGCAATTACAATTACAGATCCTAAAACGGGGAATATTGTTGCTCAATATGGTGGACGTCATCAAAAAACTGCCTTCAGTTATAATCGGGCAATTTCTACGCAGCGTTCGTCAGGATCAGGAATTAAGCCACTATTAGATTATGGCCCTGCTATTGAATACTTTGGGTGGGCAACCACACATGCCTTAGATGGCACTTCATATACTTATCCGGGAACTAATCTTGTTGCTCAGAATTTTGATAAAGTGAGTTATAAATCAATAACGATGCAAAACGCATTACGAGTTTCGGCTAATACACCAGCAATTAGAACGTTAAATACTGTTGGGAGTGCGAAGGCTAGCCAATTTTTAGCACAAGTAGGGATGGCTCAAAATAATGCACCTGCGGGGTCGCAGGCTATTGGACTCGATGTTTCTACCGAACAAATGGCGACAGCATATGGCACCGTTTCAAATGGCGGAACCTATCATGCGGCTCGTTACGTCACAAGTCTAAAATTTTCAGATAATAGTGTTAAAAAATATGAGGTAAATAGTAAACGTGCTATGAAGGCCTCAACAGCATTTATGCTAACGTCAATGATGGAAGGCGTACCTAATGCCGGTGGGACAGCGCCTTCTGCAAGAATTGATAATGTTCATCAGGCAATGAAGACAGGGACCGTCGGTTATTCTGCTTCATCGGGATTTCCAGCGAATGCAAATATGGATGTCTGGATGAATGGGTTCACTAAATCAACTTCTATTTCGATGTGGTTAGGGTATGATGAACCAATGAAAAAAGGACATTATATTACTGATGCTGCATCTGCAATGACAAATGTTAATTTATATCGTGACCTAATGGTACATTTTTCAAAAGAAAAGAATGCTGATAATAGTGAGTGGACAAAACCATCAACTGTTATACAATTGTCAGGAACTGGTCTTGCAGCTCAATATGAACCTAACGATAAAGTAGTAACGTTAGGCGTTAAAGAGCCAGAAAAAATTGATGTAAAAAAAGCTAAAATATATAAAACGTATTTGTCTAAAAAGATTGCTGAGGACACGTTAAAAATAAAATTAGAGGATCCTTCATATCACAAGAAACCTGAAGCATATAAAATTGGTTCATGGGAGCAGTCAACTCAGAAAAAATTAAATAATGTTCAGAAAAAATTAGACAAGGCTAATGATGGCATTAAGGCGGCTAAAGAGACGTTAGAGGGTGAATAAAAATGGAACCGAGATCAAGAGGGACAAAGCAAACAGGAAAAAAAACTGTTAACCGAGAAAATAAAGCAGATTTTAAACCAGAACAAGCTAGTCATAAATCGATACGACAATTTTTAAAGTGGGCGTATCGTATTTTGTTGTTTATTGCGGTTAGCTTGAGTATTTGGAGCGTCTATACGGTTATCAATCGGTATCAAATTAGTCTTGATTGGTCCAAAAATGATAATTCAAAATTAACAATGGCAAATCAAACGCCAGACTCACTCTACGACTCTAATGTTAAGTCTAAAGAAGCAAAACAAAAGTTTAATGAAATTTATGCAGATAGTTACAACATTAAAACAGAGGAGTTAACGACTAAAGCAACTTCAAGTGAAATGAAAAAATTAGATGATACATTATCAAATATTTCTAAGAATTCACGTGCTGATTACCAGACAAAATATGATAATTTATTAAAAAAAGTGAAAGTGAATTCATTATACCAAGATGTATTTGTTAAGGATGATGAACAAACAGTTAAAGTAAATGTGACCCCTGGAACGATTCAAAAATTGAATAATGAACAATTTGGGTACATTAATCAGTTATTGATTAATTCTTCAAATAAAGATCAATTTGCCAATCGAATTTATACACTACAAAAAAATTTGGCAAAAGATGCAATAGCAATAAACGGTGTAATGTCCATTGCCATGAAGACAGCCACGTATGACCCTTTGTCAGGTAATGTAGAAATCTTGAAAAAAAGTACAAGTCAGCAAATAGATGACTATACGAATGCTGTCAGTAAATTACACTATTCATGGAATAATCTTGCCTTTTTAAATCAAATTGAAGAAGTGATAGCTAAAGATTTAGCCACACAGACAGAGCAGTATCAGGTATTTGATGATTATAAAAAAGATCTTTCAGATAAGAAACAAGCCGATAAAAAGTTGGTTTCACTTGAAGAAACTTTATCTCATGCATTAAAAAAACAGGCTGAAGATAAGAAACAAGCTGAAATTTATATAAAAGTTCCTAAATTTGGATCTCAATCGGAAGCGCAAAAGTGGGCCAACAAAAACCATATAGAAATTGTATTTGTACAGAAATGGTCTGGGAAAAACATGATATTATCGGAGCCGAGTGAAGGAAACTTACTTAAGCGAACAGATAAATTAAAGGTAATTATCCAACACCAAAGTTATAAGGGAACTTCAGCAAATAAAATTTACTCGGGAGCAAGTAAAAAGTCATCCAGCGCATCAAGCCAGGAGGCAAAGGCAAGTTCTGTAGAAGAATCAAGTTCAACGGATGAAACAAGCTCTAGTTTAGAAGCCGACGCGTCATCAGATACAGCCGTAAGCAGTTCAGAATCAAGTGCTATTAGTAGTAGTACAAGCCAGGTAAGCAGTTCATCAGCTACTAAAATACAGTAAAAGTAGTTACAATACATTAAAATTGATGGTATTAAAATATATTACGAAAAAAAACTAAAAATATTCATATTATTTAGTTATACTAATGGAATATAAGACCGCTCAAAGTAGCAGATAAGATTATGATTTTCATTAAATTGGAAATGAAAGAGGAATAATATGAAATTATTGATGGTAGAGGATAATAAGGCAGTTTCTGAAATGATGTCGATGTTTTTTCAAAAAGAAAAATGGGACGTTCAGTACGCTTATGATGGTAATGATGCTGTTGCTATGTTTAATGAAGATCCGGATAGTTGGGATATGATTACGCTTGATTTGAATTTGCCTGGTATGGATGGCATGCAAGTCAGTTCTACGATTCGAAAAGTTTCAGCTAATGTCCCCATTATTATTTTAACGGCACGCGATACCGAAAGTGATCAAGTTCTTGGATTAGAAATGGGCGCAGATGATTATGTAACAAAGCCTTTTAGCCCAATAACATTGATTGCTAGAATTAAGGCCCTTCACCGCCGGGCAGAAAAACCAAGTGTTGGAACTGACGATGAAACAGAAAATGAAAGTACTAGTTTTGATATTGTCACAACTCACTTTAAATTAAGTACAGCTCGTCGAGAAGCATACTTACAAGACGTTTTAATTCATGATTTAACACCAAAAGAATTTGATTTGTTGAAAACGTTGGCCAATAAACCAAAACAAGTCTTTTCAAGAGAAAAACTATTGGAATTAGTTTGGGATTATGAATTTTTTGGTGATGAACGAACAGTTGATGCACATATTAAAAAATTACGTCAAAAAATTGAAAAAGTGGGTCCACAAGTTATTCAAACGGTGTGGGGTGTCGGTTATAAATTTGATGACTCAGGAGCTGGTTACTAATGAAGCTACTTTATCAGCAAATGTTAGCATTCTTCGCGGTTATTATTACATTGGTCATTGTATTTGGCGCTTTATTTTTAAATTTCACGAGTGATATGGTCTATAAAAATACATGGACACAATTGGAAGGTTACTCGGATAGTTTAATGTCAGAATCAATGGTTTTAAAAACAACCGATTCAAAAACGCAATTTAATTTAAACTTAAATAATTTAAGAAATGCAGAATTAATTTTAAAAACGCAAAATGTTCGATTTACTATTTATACTAAAAAATCTAAAATTATCTATCCTGATAATGCGGTACAGGACAATATTACAAGTGAGCAGTGGAAAAAATTGGAAAATGGTGAAGTTGTTCACCGTACACCGCATATTAATAGACAATTAAAAACAGATATGAAAGCAATTAATATGACCGATATTTTGAAACCTTATTTTTATAATGGTAAATTATATGCGGTTATATCGGTTGGAGCCAATGTTTCTAATATTCAATCCAATATGAGTCAAATGACTCAGAATTTGGTTATTGCGTTTATTGTCTCTGTTATCGCTGGAATTATTTTGAGTTATCTTTTAGCGAGATACTCTGTTTCTAGAATTAATCGATTGAGACGTGCAACTCGAATGGTTGCTGATGGTAATTTTGATGTGCATATCGAAAGTAGACATCGAGATGAAATAGATGATTTGGCACAAGATTTTGATGGCATGGTTTCTTCATTGAAAGAATCAGAGAAAGAAATAAAACGTCAAGAAGAACGTCGTAGACAATTTATGGCTGACGCTGCACACGAAATGCGTACACCGTTGACAACTATTAACGGACTACTTGAAGGGCTAGCATACGATGCAATTCCAGAAGAGAGCAAAGGGAAGAGCATTGAACTAATGCAAAGTGAAACTAAGCGATTAATCCGATTAGTCAATGAAAATTTAGACTATGAAAAAATTAGGACAAATCAAATTACGCTAGCACCAAGTAATTTTGATGCGGTTATTGTTTTGAATAACATCGTTGAACAACTAACAAAAAAAGCAATAGAAGCCGACGATAAGATTGAATTAAGTGTTCCTAAAAACTTAATGGTTTTTGCGGATTACGATCGATTTGTGCAAGTTATTTTTAACATTACGCAAAACGCCATTCAATTCACTCAATCAGGAACGATTCATATTTCAGCTGAACGTGGTTACCATGAAAGTATCTTTAGGATTACTGATACAGGTATTGGCATGACAAAAGACCAGCTAGAAAATATTTGGGAACGTTACTACAAGGCAGATCCATCTCGTAAGAGTACTAAGTACGGAGAATCAGGATTGGGATTATCAATTGTTCATCAATTAATGCAACTTCATAACGGAAAAGTTGAAGTGATGAGTACTGAAGGAAAAGGGACAACGTTTACATTGACGTTTCCAAATCAAGAAAATGAATAAATAGTTAAAAAATTATTAAAGAATGATTTCTATATACAAATAGAAATCGTTCTTTTTTGTGATATAGATGTAATTCTGTTACACTAAAAAGCGGTTAATAAGATTATTAACTAAGTTTAATATTACAAAATTGTTAGGTTAGTATGACATAGATGAATGCTAAACGGGGGAAAAAAAGTGTATACTATATTCATTCTAAGGGGGATGTGATAAATATGAGCCAAAAATGGCATGATTTAAAAGAAAATGAAGTTTTTATGTTTATCGTTCGAACTGCCTTTTATTTTATTGTATTGGCGATGCTAGTTTACCTGTATTCATTTAAAGGTATAAGTAATGGTACGTTTATCTATAATGAATTTTAAAGGAGAGCAAAGACATGATAAAAAATGTAATTAATCAAATTGATATGATCGCAATGTCCGATCCCAATCGCATTGTTTACAATGATTTGGGTGAGACAAATACTTATCAACAGTTAAAAGAAAAATCTGATGCATTAGCATTGCATTTGATTGAATTAAATTTAGATAATAAACGTCCAATTATGATATATGGAAATCAAAAATTTAATATGCTAGTGGCTTTTTTAGGAAGCGTTAAAGCAGGGCACGCATATATTCCAATTGATTCGCACTCACCAGCTGAGCGTTTAGAGTCAATTCAAGAAGTTGCGAAACCAGTCGCTTGTATAGCTGTAGCAGAATTACCTGAAGTTAAACTCGATGTACCTGTAATTTTATCAACTGAATTAACAGAAATTATTGAGAATAATCAAGGGGTAGAAGTTCCTGATCCTAGTTTCCAAGTAACTGGTAAAGATAACTTCTATATTATCTTTACATCTGGTACGACTGGACAGCCAAAAGGGGTTCAAATTAGTCATGATAACTTGATAAGTTACGTGAACTGGATGATAGAAGATTTCTCTCTACCAGAACATCCCAATAGTCTATCTCAGGCACCATACTCATTTGATTTATCAGTAATGGACTTGTATCCTACATTAACTATGGGTGGTAAGTTATCTGTTTTACCTCAAGAAGTGACGGATAATTTCAAAGTTCTTTTCCAAACGTTACCTACTCTGGACTTACAAGTTTGGGTTTCAACACCATCATTTATTGATATTTGTTTATTAGAACCAACGTTTGATGATAAACATTTACCAGATCTTAGTCGATTCTTATTTTGTGGTGAAGAATTAACTCACAAAACAGCTGCAGCATTGAAGCAAAGATTCCCAATGGCTAAGATATTTAATACGTATGGTCCTACGGAAGCAACAGTTGCGGTTTCGAGTGTTGAGATTACTGATGCTATTTTAGAACAATACCCACGATTACCAATTGGTTATGCCAAATCAGATACAAAGATGGTTGTAGTTAATCCAGAAAATGAACTAGTACCAAATGGTGATGAAGGTGAATTAATTATTGCTGGACCTAGTGTCTCAAAAGGTTATCTTAACAATCCTGAAAAAACGGCCAGTGCTTTTTTTGAAATGGATGGCGTAGCTGCCTATCGAACTGGTGATGCAGCAATCATAAATTCTGAAGGGATGTTGTTATATCGTGGACGAATTGATTTCCAGGTTAAACTACATGGTTACCGAATTGAATTAGAAGAAGTTGACCATCATGTGTCATCGCATCCATTTGTAAAACAAGCAATCACTATTCCAAAATATAATAAGGATCATAAAGTGGTTCAATTAATTGCGTATGTTGTTCAAAATGATAATCCAGTTGAACGAGACTCAGAATTAACAGTTGAAATTAAAAAATACTTGTTAGATACAATGATGTCATATATGATTCCACAGAAGTTTGTTTATGTTGATGTTTTACCATTAACGCAAAATGGTAAAATTGATCGGAAAACACTAATAAATGAGGTGAATGCTTAATGGTATCATTCCAACCTTATGTCAATCCGATGTACTTTCTATATCTTATTGTTGTTTTAATTCCAATTATTGTTGGTTTGCTTAATGGTAAAAGATTTAGATTGTATGAAACGTTAATTTCATTACTCTTTATTTTCTTAATATTTGGCGGTCCAAAACTTCACGAAGGCTTTAATTTACTTATTTATATAATTTTTGAAGTCTTACTTATCGGTTTATACATGAATTATCGTAGTAAGTATAATCAAACGTGGGTTTTTATTATGGCTGTCCTTTTAGCGATAGCACCATTATCCATCGTAAAAATAACACCAGCCATTAATAATGGTATACCATCAATTATTGGCTTTTTAGGAATTAGTTATTTAACGTTTAAAGCGGTTCAAATGATTATGGAATCGCGAGATGGTAGTATTAAGAAATTTGATTTGATGCTAACCTTACAATTTTTATTGTTTTTCCCAACTATCTCATCGGGACCAATCGATCGTTACAGACGGTTTGTTAAAGATTATCAAAATGTCCCAAGTCGAGAAAAATATTTAGAAATGTTACAAAAGGGTGTATTTTACATTTTCTTAGGTTTCTTATATAAATTTTTACTAGCATACCTATTTGGTACGATGCTGTTACCTCACGTCGCACGTATTGCATTACTAGACGGTGGTATATCGTGGGCCTTAGTTGGTTACATGTACACGTACAGTATGGATTTATTTTTTGATTTTGCTGGTTATAGTTTATTCGCAGTTGGTATCAGTTACTTTATGGGAATTGAAACACCTCCTAACTTTAATAGACCTTTCATCGCACACAATATTAAAGACTTTTGGAATCGTTGGCACATGACACTTTCATTCTGGTTCCGTGATTTTGTTTATATGAGATTAGTCTTTTTTATGATGAAACATAAATTAATTAAAAGTCGAATAACAACAGCTATTGTTGGTTATTTTGGATTATTCTTACTCATGGGATTTTGGCACGGGGTTACTTGGTATTACATTGCCTATGGCCTATTCCATGCGATAGCTATCGTCATTAATGATGCATGGCTCAGATTTAAAAAGAAACATAAAACCAGTATTCCAAGTAATAAATTTACAGAAATTTTTGCAATCTTTATTACGTTTAACATCGTTTGCTTAAGTTTCTTAATCTTTTCAGGATTTTTGGACAAACTATATTTTTCATAAAATAGATAATTAGAGGAGAATTGATATGAACACAAAAGATAAAGTTTTAGATATATTAGAAGAGACAACAGGTAGCGCAGAAGTTAGAAATAATTTAGATTTAAATGTTTTTGATGAAGGCCTATTAGATTCAATGGGTTCAATTCAATTAATCTTAGAATTACAAAATGAATTAGGTGTTGATATTCCAATTTCAGAGTTTGAACGTTCTGAGTGGGCAACACCAAATTTAATTATTGCAAAAGTAGAAAGCTTGATCTAAATGGGATTGAAAAAGAAGTTATTCATGATCATTGGGCCTGTTGTTTTGGCTGTTGCATTACTATTAGCCATACTACTTGCACCAGTCAATTATAATTTCAGTTCTGCAAAAACTGAAGAAAAAGCAGCAGTATCGCAATCTACTTTAATTTTAAAGGGCTCTGCTATTCGTCAAAAGGCATTAGATGATGGTTATGTGGCATTTATCGGTTCATCCGAATTTTCACGGATGGATTCGATGCATCCTTCAGTTTTAGCGAAAAAATATAATCGTTCATATCGTCCATTTTTAATGGGAACTGGTGGGACACAATCGCTTAATCATTATTTTTATTTACAAGGTATCAAAAATCAATTAAGAAATAAAAAAGCAGTTATGGTGGTATCACCACAATGGTTTGTTCCTAATGGTGTAAGAAAGCAGGTATTTAATAATTTTTATTCACCATTACAAACAACAGAGTGGTTACTATCTGCAAATGCTAACAGCCTGTCAGATCGTTATGCTGCCAACAGATTTATTACTTTAATGTCTGGTGAAGGAAATGAATCTGTACTGAATGCAATGCATAAAATTGCTGAAGGACAGTCGTTATCTGAAGCGGATGCTACGATGCTTCGCTTGAAATTAACGATTTTGAATCATGAAGATCAATTATTCTCAGGTTTTCCGATGGCCGATCGAACACAGACTATCGACAAACAAACTAAGAACCTTCCAGCAAAATATGATTTAAATAAATTAAATATTCTTGCCGGTAAATATGGTGCTAAATGGACAACCAATAATGATTTTGCAATCAAAAATAGTTATTGGGATAAAAATAAGCTTAACAAAAAAATTGGTAAGCTTGCAGGTACACAGACTAAATTAAATTATGATCATTCTGTTGAATTTTCAGATTTCCAATTAATTTTAAATCAGTTTGCTAAAGAACATACTGACGTCTTGTTTATTATTCCACCTGTAAACCAACGTTGGGCAAGTTATACTGGACTATCGTCGAAGATGCTAGCTAACTTTGATGGTAAGGTTACAAAGCAATTGAAATCCCAAGGATTTAATAAAATTGCTGATTTCAGTAAAGATGGTAATGAAGAATACTTCATGGAAGATACGATTCATTTAGGTTGGAAAGGTTGGGTTGCGGTTGATAGTTATGTGAACCCATTCCTGACTCAAAAACAAGTTAAACCTAAATATCATTTAAATAATTATTATTACTCAGAAGATTGGCAACAAGAATAAAAAATAATTGGAATAAACCCTTATTGCATATGCAATGAGGGTTTATTCTATTATAGGAGATTCTGCAAAGGGAATGATTTGCGGTTGAGTAAGTAACTCTGTCTGTTTAGTTGTGATAATAATGCTTAAATCTAATTGGCAGGTTAATTCTGTGACTAAATCAATGAAGAATCTTGTTTCTATTATTGAAAATTCATCAATTAAGCCTGATAAAATGATCACCGAATAATCGTTTAAGATAGCTCTAAAAATTAAAATAAGTGTTTCATCAAAGTGACTTAAATCAGTCGTTTTTTTGTTGATAAAATTCGGTGAATAGTGGTGAAAATATTGTCCATAAATTAATTTTGAAATAGTTTTATATGTTTTTTTGTGCTGTTTCTTAGATGTTAAACCCATATTTTGTGTGATAGTTAGATAAGGAACTATTAAGCTTAGTTCTTCAATTGTGATTAAAGTAACTAAATTTGAATTAATAAAGTCTTGATTTTCAAGTTGATTTACGAATTCAAATGATTTATCTAAAATGATTGAAACCGAATGGGTAGGGAATAATGAGGTTAATGATTGAGTTGTATTAGTGTATTTTTTTAGTTGCATTGTGATGCCTCCTATAATTTAATGAGATGAGTTACGGGTAGAGAATAAGACAGATAGGAATGAAATAAGGCTAATAGTTATACCGCCAGCAAATAGATATGCAGAATTAATGAATGATTCTTGCGAGATTAATGTACTAAATTGTACGTTTGTAGAGGAAATTAAAAAATTCCCATTAAAATTGGTTAATTTATGTGACAGTAATTCTAATAACTCAGAGGATATTTCTGAGGGAGAAAGTTGCATAGCTAATGAATGGGTTAGCCAATAAATATTTAGTTCTCTCAGCAATGAAGTATAGTTATTTTTAAAGAAGAAAATTAAAATTATCACTAAAATTAATGCTGCTATAAAGATAATAAGGACTTCAAGAGCGAATGCAAATGCGACTTTAGGCTGACTTTCGCCGATATTGTGTAAACTAAGATATTCGTTGATACGCTTGTTGATGATTTTTTTATAAACAACAATACTGATAGTAATACCCGCTATCAATAACCCAATAATAATAGGGTAGATTAGGCTGACTTGTTGTTTATGAATATCTGTTAAGACACTAAGTAAATTAGAACTAGATGTACTATTAACATTAATATGAGCAAGCATTTTTTTAAAACTTTTAAATGATTCAAATGAAATTTGATTAAATAATAAGTTTGAGAGACCGATTAGTATTGTGAAAAAAAATATGATAAATAACCCAACTGTTTGTTTCTTATGATAAAAAATACTAGATAATGATTGTAGAATTAAAGACATAATGACACCTCTTCGATTAATCTATATGACTAATTTTAAATAATAGTTATGAACATTATGTGAAGTTGTTTAGAATAAAAAAATAAACGTTACCGAAATTTATTTTTCGGTAGCGTTTATTTTGAACTGGTACTTGAACTTGAACTTGTAACAGTTTTTGAAGAAGAACTTGCAGTTGGTGCCTTTAATTCAGGAGCATCTGTTTGATATAAGGTTGTTGTCGACTTATTGCCATGTTTTGAATAGAGGCTTGTCGAATTGTTTTTAAGCGTTTCTTGTAATTTTAGTAATTTACTATATTGATTCTTATAGTTATAGTCACTTGGTTGCGTTGGCTTAAAATTCTTTGGTGTATAGTAACGTAATAAGTTTTGATTATTGACTGTATCCGATAAATTTAGTTCGGTACTGACTTTTGTCTGATCTTTCTTTATTGTTTCCTTAACAATTTTAGAAGGGTGCGTAACTTCTTTACCTGTTACATTATCATAAATTGTAGAATCTAAAACAGTATAATTAGGTGTAATGAAGTTTTCATTTCTAAACGCAACTGTCTGATCGTGATTCTTAGAAAATAAATCTGTCCCAAATTGAACATATGATGACGAATCTAGGCCTAATAAGTGAAGAAGGGTAGGTAAGACATCAACTTCACCACCATATTGATTTTGGATGCCACCATTTTTACTTCCAGGAATATTAATCATAAATGGAACACGTTGTAATTGTGTATTATCAAATGAGCTCCATGTTTCGGATGATTTACCAAGAAGTTTAGCAAGCTTCACATTTCTTGAATTTGAAATACCGTAATGGTCACCATAGAGGACAACCATTGTATTATTAGATAATCCAGATTTTTTTAAGTATGTGAAAAATTCTTTAACTGATTCGTCTAAATAATGAGCCGTTTGGAAGTAATTATTAACAGACGTATCACCTGTATCTGGAACTTCAAAGTCTTTATTTTTTGAATCAATATCAAATGGGAAATGATTTGACACGGTAATGAATTTTGCATAAAAAGGTTGCTGTAATTTTTCTAAATATTTAACTGAATCATTGAATAATAACTTATCTTTTAGACCGTATTCTAGAGTGTTATTTGCAGACGTATCATAATAACTTGAATCAAAGAAGTATTGGTATCCCATACTTTTATAAACGGAATCTCTGTTCCAAAATGATCCAATATTACCGTGGAAAACAGCACTAGAATAACCAGCGGTTTGATTTAAGATAGCGGGAGCTGCTTCAAATGTATTTTCGGATCCAAGAGATGTGAAAACAGATCCTTGAGGTAATCCATAGATACTTGTTTCTAAGAGATTCTCAGCATCAGATGTTTTACCTTGTCCGACTTGATTGAAAAAATTAGGAAAACTATAAGTTTCTTTACCATTGTATAGAGAATTTAAGAAGGGTGTGACTTCTTTTCCATTCACCTTAAAGTTAATTAAAAATTGTTGAAAACTTTCTAAATGGAGCACAATAACATTTTTACCTTTTGCGATACCATACATATTTGGATTAGGTGCTGCATAATGTGACTTTGTAAAATCAAGGACATCATTTAAATCAGAACTTTCAGCAGTATCGCGAACCCGATTGTTTTTAACTGTTTTGAAACTGTCGTAGACGGTATATGAATCAATTCCTAAGTATTTAACAATATAATTACGATCAAACGTTCTCGTAATTAATTGTGGTCGGTCAATTTCGCCTAATGTTAAACTTGCCAATGTTAGCATTATTGAGAATGATGTAATTGCAAACGCGTTAAGTTTACTGAATGGTCGAGTGTTAAATTTTAAATAGCGAGTTAAGAATAAGCAAATAATAAGCACTAAGTCAATGACGTAAAAAATATCGTGTGGTTTCATTAAAGCAAAAGAGCTGCCACTAATACCTTCAGAAACTTTAGAATAACCTAACATTGTATTAATTGTCATAAAATCAGTAAATTCTCGATAATAAATAACATTAAAAAATAGTAATGCTGAGTTCGCAATGTAAATTAAAAACATAGTCAAATATGAAATAACTGGTTTTTTAATGTATAATGCAAGTCCGAGTAGTAGCATGGTTGTGCCAAGTGGATTTAACAAAAGGACAAAGTATTGATAAATTCCTGAAACACCAAGGTTAAAATCAATAAGATATGCAGTAATTGTTTTTAACCAGAAAAGAAACAGAAGTAGGGTGAAAAATCCAAGCTTTGTGTTTAGAAATGTTCTAAATCGTTTGAGTGTCTGCACGGTTTGAACCGTCCTTTCGAGTATAATCAAATTAAAATCGTAACTGTAGTTTACAGTCTATATTAAATTTGTGTCAATTGATGCTAAGCTTTGTTAATGCATTTTTAACTTATTAAATTTACATGAAAAATAATGGTACATACTAAAATATCATGTTTTTATTTGTTAATATAGGAGAAGATGGAAGGTGAGGTTGAAAGAATGTTATTTTTATCAAAATTATATGAATACGTTTTACATCATTACTCACAAGGTATTAACCACTTTCCATTAATCCATCTTATTTTTTTAAGTGTTGATAAAACAATTTTTTACTTAATCGTGTATCTTGTTATTCGAGTAAGTATAGGGTTGTATCAAAAGAAAAAAATAAACTTCAGAACAGAATTTGTAAGGCTATTATTAGTTGCGTACCTCGTTTTATTAGTTGAATTGACGGTATTTAGATATGTCTATTTCCCATGGGATATCCGATTGAATTCAACCTATAATTTTCATTCTATCAATTGGACACCGTTAATTGAAACAATTAAACTGACAAATGGACAATCTTTGTTCGATTTCGTGTATAATCTATATGGTAACATTCTTTGGTTTGTTCCGTTAGGAATTATTTTACCCAGTCTAAAGCAATTTAAAAAGTATTCTCTAGTAAAAACAATGTTGGTTGGTATTTGTTTATCAATCGCTATTGAATGTGGACAGTTTGTACTAGGATCCGGAGTTAGTGATATAGATGATATCATTTTTAATTCATTGGGTACATTGATAGGCTGTGGGCTATATCTTATCTTAAATCAAATATTAAATAAAAAAGACGTTAAAAAATAGAAGGAGTGCTAGTCATTGAGAAAAGTAGAAATTATTTCACATGCAGCAAAAAAGTTTAAAAATGGATACCCATTAATTGATAAGGAAGATTTACAAACAACTCGTGATTTTAAAGAAGGAGAATGGGTTGCATTAACGCTACATAATCAATTTGTCGCTTATGGTTATTTTGCAGAACAAAATCGTGGGGATGGCTGGATTTTTTCACGAAATGAAGAATCACGTATTGATGAAGATTTTTTCTCAAAATTATTTAATAACGCTCGAATGAACCGTAAATCATTATTTACTAATAAGGAGACGAATGCCTTTCGTTTCTTTAACGGTGAAGGTGAAGGTATCGGTGGATTAACAATTGATTATTACGACGATTATTATGTATTTACTTGGTATAGCTTAGGTCTTTACCAACACAAAGATATGATTTATAGTGCATTTTCTGATGCAGTTACAAGTTATAAAGGTATTTATGCTAATCTTCGTTACGATACAAAGGGTGAACCATCAACATTCAAAGTTCGTGGAAAAGATGCACCTACGCCACTTATTGTTCAAGAAAATGGCCTTCAATTTGCTGCATATCTTAATGAAACAACGACAGGACTTTTCTTAGAACAACGTGAAATGCGTAAAGCAATTATGAATAAATATGCTGAAGGAAAACTTGTGTTTAACGGATTTAGTAATACAGGTGCAACATCAGTTGCTGCATCAGTAGGTGGCGCACTTAAAACAGTTAGTGTAGATGTGAATAATAAAAATATTGATCGTACAAAAGAACAATTTGTACTTAATAATATTGATCCTGAAAAACAAGAAATTCGTGGAATGGATGTTTTCGGCTATTTAGATTATGCAAAGAAACACCATATTAACTATGATTTAGTTATTTTGGATCCACCAAGTTTTGTACGTTCAAAGAAAAGAACATTCTCAGTTCAAAAAGATTATGTTCAACTTGCTGAAGATGCTATTGATATTACACAAAAAGATGGTGTTATCATGTTCTCAACTAATTCGGCAGGATTGACGCTCAAAAAATTAAAAGAACAAATCACAGAAGCTTTTGCTAATAAGAATCGTTCATTTACATTACTTGAAACATTCCGTTTATCAAGTGACTTTGTAACAAACAAGGAATATCGTCAAGGTAATTATTTAAAAACGTTAGTTATTAAAGTTGATTAATTAAAAAACAATCCTATTTATTATTAAATAGGATTGTTTTTTTTCGTAAAATATAAAAAATTCATAAAAACAAAATGCTTGTAATTAAACGTTTATGAGTGTTTTTGATGGATTTCGAATGTAACCCGTTTCAAATGTTGCTAAAGCTATCATCAAATTTTTGTTTTAAGGGTTGTAAATACGGTTACTTTACTGCTAAAATAGTTAAATCGCGAAAAAAGAATAAAAGAGAGAGAGTAGAGGATTTAATTAATTATGATTATCTTAATGGCAGTAATCCCTGCAATTGCATGGGGTAGTATTGGACTTATAAGTGGAAAACTTGGCGGAACTGCCAACCAACAAACAGTTGGTATGACATGGGGTGCCTTGATTTTTGGAATTGCCATTTATGGTATTTATCAACCAGAAATGGACACAAAAGTCTGGATTATTGGTATCGTTTCTGGTTTATTTTGGAGTTTAGGTCAAAATCAACAATTCCATGCTATGAAAGCAATCGGAATCTCAAAAACAGTTCCTGTTTCAACAGGCTTACAGTTAGCTGGTAATGCGTTGGCAGGTGTCATACTGTTTAATGAATGGAAGACAACTCAAATGGTTGTGATTGGTACTATAGCGATGATCGTTATTATTGCTGGTGCTGCTTTGACATCATTGAGAGATAAAAAAAATTCAGTTCTATCTGATTCAGAAAAAAATGAGAATACTGCTGCTGGTGTACGTGCTATTATTTTGTCAACAATTGGTTACGTAGGTTATACAATTGTTGTTCATTATGCAACAGTGGGCATGACTGCTGATGAATCACGTGCATTTACAATGGCAACAATCTTGCCACAAGCTGTTGGTATGGTTATAGGTGCTGGATTTGTTGCGCTTATTGCAAATGAAGTTATTATGCACTCATCAACTTTTAAAAATGTATTAACGGGACTTATTTGGGGCGCTGGTAACATCTTTATGTTCTTATCAATTCCTAAATTAGGTCAAGCTGTTAGTTTTTCATTTTCTCAAATGGGAGTGGTTATTTCAACATTCGGTAGTATCTACTTATTAGGAGAAAAGAAGACTAAGCATGAGATGATTTATGTCACACTTGGATCAATATTTGTTATTTTAGGTGTTATTATGTTAGGAATTATGAAAACTTTATAAAATGGTGAAGGAGTGTTAATCGATGGATTTAAGGAAAAAAGAATTTGCGACAACTCATCATGTTAGTAAATTAAAAAGAACCCTTAAAACCGGTGATCTCATTCTTTTAGGGTTAGGCGCAACAGTTGGTACAGGTATTTTCGTTGTTACGGGGAATGCTGCCAGTCAAGAGGCTGGTCCTGCCCTTATTTTGTCGTTTATTATTGCCGCAATTGCAGTTATAATGAACGGCTTTTCTTATGCAGAATTTTCATCAAGAATACCAGTTTCTGGTGGTTCGTATAATTATGTTTATGTTATTTTTGGTGAGTTTATAGCCTGGTTCGTTAGTTGGTTTACCATTTGTGAATATATTCTAGCGGGGGCTTCTGTTGCCTCAGGTTGGTCTGCGTATATGCAGGGGTTCTTGATAGGGCTTAATATCCACCTGCCTGTTGCGCTGAGTGCATCGTATAATGCAGCAAGAGGGTCATATATCGATATTATTGCTGTTATAATTACGTTAGTCGTTACATGGTTAACAACATTTGAAGCAAAAAAGGCACTACGTTTAAGCAAAATAATGGTATTTGTAAAATTTGCGATTATTCTTTTATTTATAGTAGTGGGTGTTTTTTACATTAAACCTGGTAACTGGCAACCCTTTATGCCATTTGGTACAAGTGGGGTAATGAGTGGGGCCGCATTAGTATTTTTTGCCTTTTTAGGGTTTGAATCTATTGCGATGGCATCAGACGAAGTAATTGATCCGCAAAAGACAATTCCAAAAGGAATTATTGGTGCGATAAGTATTTCTGCTATTTTTTATATTATTGTTACGTTAGTATTAACCGGAATTGTCCCGTATACACAATTAAATGTTAGTGATCCAGTTGCATTTGCGATGCGATTTGTAAATCAGAGTATTATTGGAAATATAATCTCGGTAGGTGCAATAATAACGCTTCTAAGCGTCTTAATTGCATTAGCCTATGGTTTATCGAGAATGATTTATTCGGAGGCGAGAGACGGATTATTGCCCCAATACTTAGCAAAAATTAGCGATAAGACGAATGCGCCCAAAGCAGCATCATGGACAGTCGGTATTTTTATTGCGATTGCAAGTGGGTTAGTGTCTATTGAAAGTTTAGCCAAATTGACTAATATTGTAACGTTAACCGTACTTGTTATTTTGGCTTTGGCATTAATAAGTTTAAGGAAACAATTTGGTGAACCTAGTAAAGGCCAATTTAGAGTTCCATTTGTACCATTGTTACCAATCTTGTCTATAATTATTTCAGTCTATTTGATGATTCAGTTACCGATTAATATCTGGGTTGCCTTTCTAATTTGGATTATTATAGGATTAGTTGCTTATTACGGTTACGGATATTCTCATAGTAAACAAAAAAAATAACGGAATTTGTAATTAAAGTTCTGTTTGACTGTTATATTTTCTACTAAGTATTGTATAATGTAAGTTGTTAAATAAAGAATATGAGGGAGATAATTAAAATGGCACATATTTCATTCGATAGTTCTAACTTATCAAAATTCGTCCAAGACAATGAACTTGGCGAAATGCAAGCACTTGTTACTGCAGCAGATAGTGAATTACGCAACGGTACAGGGGCAGGTAGTGATTTCCGTGGATTTTTAGATTTACCTAAAGACTACGATAAAGAAGAATTCGCTCGTATTAAAACAGCAGCTAAAAAAATTCAATCTAATTCAGAAGTTTTAGTCGTTATCGGTATTGGTGGTTCATATTTAGGTGCTCGCGCAGCTATTGAATTCTTAAACCATACATTCTATAACTTATTACCAGCTGAAAAAAGAAATGCACCTCAAATCTTATTTGCTGGAAATTCAATTAGTCCTTCATACGTACATGATTTAGTAGATTTAATTGGTGATCGTGATTTCTCAGTTAATATTATTTCTAAATCAGGTACAACAACAGAACCTTCAATTGCTTTCCGTGTTTTCAAAGAAAAATTAATCGCAAAATATGGTAAAGAAGAAGCTAACTCACGTATCTACGCTACAACTGATCGTAAAGTTGGTGCCTTAAAAGTTGAAGCTGATTCTGAAGGCTATGAAGCATTTGTTATTCCTGATGACGTTGGTGGCCGTTTCTCAGTTCTTACTGCTGTTGGTTTATTACCAATTGCTGCTTCAGGTGCTGATATTGATGCCTTGATGCAAGGTGCTGAAGACGCACGTGTTGAATATTCAGATGCTGATTTAACAAAAAATGAAGCATATCAATACGCAGCTTTACGTAATATTTTATACCGTAAAGGTTACACAACTGAAATTCTAGAAAACTACGAACCAAGTTTACAATATTTCTCAGAATGGTGGAAACAATTGATGGGCGAATCTGAAGGTAAAGATCAAAAGGGTATTTACCCATCTTCAGCTAATTTCTCAACTGATTTACATTCATTAGGCCAATATATTCAAGAAGGCCGTCGTAACTTGATGGAAACTGTAATTAATGTGGGAACTCCCGTTAATGATACTGCTATTCCTGAAGAAGAGGGCGATCTTGATGGCTTAGGCTACTTAGAAGGTAAGACAATGGACTTTGTTAATACAAAGGCTTTCCAAGGTGTTGTTTTAGCTCATACTGATGGTAATGTTCCTAACATGATTTTGAACATTCCTACACAAGACGCTTACACATTAGGATATACAATTTACTTCTTTGAAGCAGCTGTAGCTGTATCTGGTTACTTGAATGGAATTAACCCATTTAACCAACCAGGTGTTGAAGCATACAAAAAGAACATGTTTGCCTTACTTGGTAAACCTGGCTTCGAAGACCTTTCAAAAGAATTAAATGCACGTCTTTAAGATAAAAAAGTTATAAAATAAAAATCGTCTGAACTTTTAAAAGTTCAGACGATTTTTATTTGGAATAAATTAGTTCTTTTTGATCATTTTGTAATTTTCGTCATAATATTTACCATTACGAATATCATCTGGCATACCAACATAAGGTTCTTCATTGATAACATCTTCGTTATTTTGACCGGCATCACCGATGTAAGTGATTGTAGCAAATTCTGGGACAACCATTTTAGGATATGTTTCGTATTTTTCACGAGATTCTTCCATCAAATCGATATGGTCATTTTGGTAAGTAACTGTAATTTCAGGATGTTCTTGAACCCATTTAGGGAAGAAGATTGTTCCGTTAATTTTCATTTCGTTAGGTAAGAAATCTAGAGCGACATCAGTACCTGTAGGTTCTGTCCAAGCAATTTTATAAATACCTTCAGTAAGCATAACGATGTGAGCTTCTTGATCAGTTACCCAACGTCCAGCAACCATACCACCATGGATACGGTAGTCAACAGTATGATCATTTTTAGCGTACCATTCATATTCCCAACCGTTATCGTAAGTATATACAAAATGTGTACCTAAGAAATCATCTAATGTTTTAAACTTTTTTTCTGTATTTGTCATAATTTTTGTTCTCCTTTAAAGTGTTTATTTATACATGTAAAAGTTTACATGTTTTTGTTTACTTGATTATAGTATACTGATAAGTATTAAAAGTCAAGTTAAGGGGAAAAATGGCAAAAAAAAATAAATTACAATATATTATTTTAGGATTATTGAATCAAGAACCATTATCGGGGTACGATATAACTAAAGCATTTACGACTGATATTGGAGAATTTTGGCAAGCAGGACATAGTCAAATTTATCCTGCTCTTAAAATAATGGAAAAAGATGGATACATTACGCATGAAATTGAAATAGCAGGTACTAAGTTAGAAAAGAAAATATATTCTATTACATCACAAGGTAAAAAAGTTTTAATGGATTGGTTAGTATCAGATAGTGGGGAATTAAAACCGATTAAAGACGAATTTATTTTGAAACTTTATTTTATTAAAAATAAAGATGACGTTCAATTACAGCAAAGATTAATTGAGCAATTACAGTTACATCAAGTAAAATTAGATCATCTTGAAGGAAGAATGAAATTAATTTTTTTCTCAGAAGAAGAAATCAACAAACAATATGGTCATTATTTGATTTTAGATCATGCAATTGAACGAGAAAAATACTGTGTTAAGTGGTTTAAAAAGTATCTTAATTAAATAATAGACGCTTATAAAACGTCTATTATTTTTTTATTGAAGGTCTTTTTTTCTAATCTTAATCTTTTTGACTTATAAATTATGCTAGAATATGGTTATTAAACAAAAAATAAAAGGGCGGTTTCTATTTTGAAAAGAATGACGAAATATGTATTATTTTTATCTAGTGTGATAGTAGGTATTGGTATCGGAGCATATCAGGCCTCGGCTAATACTTCGAAGCCTGAAGGTGTGATGGGGTCAAATGTACCTGAATCATTAGTTAAATCAGCATCTTTATTGAGTAAATCGGCTACAAATCGCGATAATTCAATTCCTGATTTATCAGAATTTCAAGGATCATTTACAGATGCACAAGCTAAAGTATTAAAGAAAAATTTTAAATTTATTATTTTACGTGTTCAATATGGGTCAAATCGTAAAGATTTAGTGATTGATCATAATATTGCGATGATGAAGAAATATAATATTCCATATGGTGTTTATTCATTTAGCCAATATGAAAATGTTGCTGATGCTAGAGTAGAAGCGAAAGACTTATATAACCGTGCCAAGGATGCTAAGTTCTTTGTCAATGATTATGAAGATCAAACGGTTACGAATGCTAGCAAAGCAAATACTAACGCCACAACAAAAGCCTGGGCTGATGAGATGGCTAAATATGTAGGTAATCGTAAAATTATACTTTACTCTTATGCTAGTTTTATGAAAACATATGCCAGTACGGCTGTTAACGCATATGATGGTTTTTGGTTAGCTGCATACCAAAGTAATGAGCCAATGGAAACAAGTCATTCGTTATGGCAATATACAAGTAACTTTACAAATCATGGTTTATCAGGGGTTGGAAACATTGATGCAAGTATCATGTCTGGTAAAAATGCTGATTGGTTTTTAAGTGCATCAACAGATAACAAACCAACAGAAAGTACACCACCCACGAACGCAGCTGGGAAAGCACAAAGTTATAATGAATTAGTTTCAATTAAAAAATCTGGATATAATGTTTGGGGTAATTTTAGTTGGAATAAAGTTAAAAATACGACAACTGGAAAAATTGGAAAAGTTTATAGCGCAAAATATTACTATAATCACAGTAATGGTAACAAATATTACTCATTGTACGATAGTAAAGGCAAATGGGCTGGATATGTAAATAGTAACGCAATGGAGGTTGCTTCAGCTAAAGAATTTAAAGCAACCGCTAAAATTACTAAACGTGATTATACTATCTGGAGTAATTTTTTCTATACGTCAGCAAAAGGAACAACAGCTAATTATTATGGTCAAAACTTAAATGTCAGATACAGATATACATTGGGTAATGGTAACGTCTATTATTCACTTTATAATAATGCAGGTACATGGTTAGGTTATATGAATAGTAATGCTTCAAATTTAGTTTATTCATCATATGATAAGATTGTTTCTGTTAAAAATAGCTATACTATCTGGGGTAATTTTAATTGGACAAGTAAAAAAGGATCTACAGTTACTAACTCCGGACAGACATACAATGCTAAATATGCGTATAAGATTAATGGTAATACGTATTACTCACTATATAATGGTAATAATGTTTGGAAAGGCTATGTTAACAGTAATGCTACGAATACCTTAGTAGCTAAATCATTAAAGGCAAAGGTCAAAATTAGCGATAAAGGTTATAATGTCTGGGGTAATTTCTTGTGGTCATCTAAAAAAAGTACTTCTAGTAATTACTATGGTCAAACATATAACGTTAGATACAGATATACTACAGGAAACGGAAATATTTACTACTCACTTTATAACGATGCCGGTAAATGGATGGGTTATGTGAATAATAAAGCAACTAGCCATATTTATACTAAATACAATAAAATTGTCTCTGTTAAAAGAAGCTATGATATCTGGGGTAATTTTAATTGGACGGTAAAAAAAGGGTCAACTATAGCTAACTCAGGTACGAAATATACAGTAAAATATGCTTATTCAATTAATGGCAATAAATATTACTCGATATACAATGCAAATGGTAAGTGGCAAGGATATGTAAACAGCAACGCATTTTAAATGAAAATAGTTCTAAGTTAATTGTTGTTGATGAATTATGATATTGAAAGACAGTGTGACTTAAAAATGCCTCATAATCGTTAGACCTACGTCTAATAATTATGAGGCATTTTTTATATTGATAAATTTAAAGTTGATTTTGAACGTAACCTAAAGTGCATAGTAGGAACCGGATGATAAATAATTATTTAATTTAAAAATACAGTCATACAACAGCAGCTGATGAGAGGGTATACGGTTATTATTGCAAAAAAAAAACCTACCCGAAGGTAAGTTTCAAAGGCTTATAATTAAGCTTTAACAACGTTAGTTGCTTGTGGTCCACGATCAGAATCTTCAACATCGAAAGTAACTGCTTGGCCTTCGTCAAGTGATTTAAAACCGTCACCTTGGATAGCTGAGAAATGAACGAAAACGTCGTCGCCAGATTCGCGAGTAATAAAACCAAAACCTTTATCTGCATTAAACCATTTTACTGTACCTTGTTCCATAATATGAAACCTCCATGTGCTGTAAGCACTAATATATTTTGCATTTGTTGATTGAACTATTAAAAAGAAGTGTGTTCATAAATGAAACAAATCACCTTTAAATAACCGAACCATAAATACATAAGTTTAATATAACATCTAATGACGATTAATGCAAATGTTATTTGCTCGATTTAGTGTGTTTTTTAAGATAATGCAGTAATTCTGTTTCATTACGAAATTCATGTGGGCTAACTTGATTATGAAGTCGAATCGTAATTTTATTAATTTTGATTCGACCAGTCCAAGTATACGTGTATTCAACGATAAATCTATTATTGAGATCATCCTCATCTAAGCCAAAATTAAGTACGTAAATACGATCTGGAACCATTAATGGATTGAGATGTTCTTTATCGTAATAAATTTTGTTTGCTCTTAAGAATTTTTTTGTCTTACTTAACATAGTGTATAAACCTCCAAACTATTATTATAGTGTATTCAAAATGAAGGAGACAGAATTGAATCGGGGATTTAAGTTGCTGTCACTTTATTAATTTAAGTACCATCATTAAAATATCTCATTTAGTATATCATAAATAGAACATAAAATGAGAAAATACTATATAAATCATTCGGAAAAATTGACAATAAACAAAAACATGTTAAGGTTATAGTAGCTCAATATTAATATTCTTAGTATAAATTATTCAGTTTGATGATTTCTATTCATTTATTCACGCTGGCGCAACCAAGGAGTTGCAAGGATGTAAAGTAGGTAGGGTTACATCGTTTAGAAGTAGAATTAGTAACTTATTTTAAAATTAATTAACTCAAAATTAAATATAAATATTCAGTGAGAAGGCTACCAGCAGAATTTGTTGGTAGCCTTCGTCAATTAAAAATATATATAGCATTAAAAATTAATAGCGGGTATGAATGTTAGAAACTTTAAAATATAACCCTTTATTACTTTATTGAAGTATTTAGAGTGTACATACAAAGGAGGTAGGTATTGTTTACCTGCTTTTTTTAGTGTTTAATATGTGAGTGTATAAAAATAAAGGGGTGTTGGATAATGAAAAGGGTAGTCGTATTATGTGCTTCAACAATGGTTGCATTATTATTAGTTGCATGTGGGAACAGCAATAGTGCAAGTAAGGAATCGTCATCATCTGAGGTAAAATCATCTAGTTTGCAGAAATCAAAAAGTGAATCAAATAAGAAAGAGTCTATAAAAAAAGCAAAAGTATCTTCTGAAAGTAAAGCATCATCAGAATCAGCTGCCAAAGAATCAAGTATGGTAGCTGAAAGGTCATCTAAGGCAGCTAATCTTGTGAGAAATGAATTAAAAAAAGGATTTAGTTTTGCTCCAATCAAATATAATGGTGAGGACATCAGTAAAGCTATGGAAGATGGTACTGCTCCACGGCACTCCCTTTTTGATTTAATTACTCTAGGTTACGCAAAAAGTGATACAGTGGTTCGTACACAGCTGGGAAAAGATAGAGCCTATAATTATACGTATAAGATAACCGATAAGTTTATTATAATGAGGGGTGAATCTGGTTCACATCGCATACCTTACACAATAAAGGGATCACATATAACATATGGAGAATGGATAGAAAAACAATCTAATGGAACAAAGCTTACTTATGAGTTTGCATTAGAAACGACTGCCAAAGATGCAATAGACGCACAGCAAACTCAAAATAAAATATAATGGTTAATTGAAACATCCATACTGTGGATGTTTTTTTGTACGCCAAAATAGAAAATGTCGTACGGGTTATTGCGGCATTTGGGGCTGAACAAACTTAGTATAAAATATCTTTGAATGGTTAAAAATCTAACAAAACCTGCGACTATTAGTATGAAAATATAGATTATGTTGTACAGAGTTTTATAAAAGTGCATAAGGTGAATACGAATATTGATTACCTATCATTTTTAGTGTTTAATTTAAAGGTAAATAAATTTTAGGGGAGTTTCAAAATGAAAAAGGTATTGGTAACGTGTGGGATAGCAATGATGTTATTATCATTAACTGCGTGTGGGAGCAGCAATTCAAAAAAGGATGAATCATCTTCTATTGATTCTAGTAAATCACAAGCAAGTTCAAAGAAAATAGCTAGTTCAATGAGTAGAGAAGTTTCATCGTTAAAAAAAGAAAAAAGTAAATTACAGGAAACGAAAAAACAGGCAAGTAGGAATGTAGGAACTCTGACAGTTCAGCAGATGAAAGACCATCCTAAACAGTCAGCTGTAGCAATCGCTTATTATGGTGCAAATCGTTTTTGGAATGGTTTAACGGATAAAATAGCAGATGGGTTCAATGTTTCAATTAAAACACCTAATTCAAGTACAGTTAAGTATTATATTCAAAAAGGTGATAATCCATATTATAGATTACTGGGGGATGTACATAATACTGTAGCTTATTATGACAATGCAGATAATGAACTACAAAAAGTTGGTATGTCGACAATAGCTACTTATGTAAATCAAAAGTTAACTGATGGTAGTCGAAATACTCTAGTGAATAACGTTATCATCAATGCTAGTGATGATACACAACAATCCAGTGATGGGCTATCAATATCAATTGATGAAGCGATTAAACTGATTATCAAACATGAAAATTCAAATGATAATTACGGCAATTTTAACTTGATAATAACAGATAGAAGTAAAAGTACTATAACTAAAATTAATAATAATGATGATATTCCTGCAGCGTTGGGAGGATACGTACCCTATGGAAATGGTGGTTGGGAAATAGAGTTGGTGTACACGGGTGCAAGTCTTCGAGAAAAATATTACCTAGTGCCTGATCATAACAAAACAACCGTTTCACTTAAAACTATCTCACGCTATTCGACTAGACCAGACATAGATACAGAAAACTTTACGCTAAACCGTTAAATAAATATAATACTTTATAGTGATATTCCATAATGGTTCATTAATGCATTCACAAACGTGAGTGCTTTTTTTGTAAAAAATGAAATATGGAACTGGGAATCTTCAGATAAATACCGGGCCTTAGAATATTAGCTAAAATTTAGAAAAGCAAAATTAATGAATTTCTTAGCATAGTAGCTAAAAAGTATATACACTAATAGTGTTGACGAAAGTGCAAACATTTAAAAAGCTAAAGAAATAAACTATACTATCTAAAATGATCCATCATGAATGATACGGTTGGAAGTACAAACGGTAGCCAGATTCAAAGTGTGAAAAAGTTTAGTGTGAGTTAAATCATCATTTAGTGATTTTTGAGTAACTAGTGATCATTAAAATAAACCTTTTAAGTTACGTAGAGTTTCATAGTATTTCATAGAGTTGGGACAGGTATTGTTTACCTGTTTTTTATTGTTTAATATAGAGGTAAATAAGATATTTGGAGGTAATGCAGTGAGTAAAATATGGGGGTTTATAAAAAAATATAAATGGTTCATTTTACTAGTAATATTGATAGTGACTGTTATCATCCCTTGGGTCATCAATATTTTTATTGGCATTGTTCCAGGAGTAGGTTCGAGTGATGGGTGGCTTGGATTTTGGGGAGGTTATATAGGTTCTTTCATAGGTATTGGTGGTGCAGCTATGTTTGCATATATAAATACAAAGTTTCAGTTAAAAGAGCAAAGAAAAAATGAGTTAAGTAATGCCCTTGCTGTAGAAGATATTAAGAACATATCTAGATTAATTTCTATTAATAATAGATTTACCGCCAATATTATTTTAATGAAAAAAGATATTTTCTCTAAGGGTACATTAGAAACAATAGATGATATTCGTAATTTGGGTACAAAAATTAATAAAGAAAAATTGAATGAAATTACTAATTTGAAGAATGAATATGTAATTTATTTTGAAACATACGTTAGCTATGTACCCGAATTATCAAAAAAATGTGATACCTATCAAGATAATATTGCTACACTTTGGAGTGATTTAATGAAAACATACGATGAACTTACTATGGCAGTAAAATGGTTATTGAAAAATAAAGAAGAAAATATAGAATTGATAGATCAAGAAACTAATAAAATTAATAAAATTTTTACAGCAGTTGCAACAAATATAGACTCTATATCTTTTCCGTTAAATGCAGTGAATAAAATTTTAAAAGGCGAAGCGGCGAGGATAAGGTGTAATAAATAATACCTTATCTATAATTGATGTTTAGGTATTCTTAAAGTAAGTAATAGGGTTAGTGTTAGAACCTGCCAAAACTTGCCATAAAATACTTTATAAAGCTCATCAAAACTCTAGTAAGCTCGTCAAAATGATACTTCATTTATACCTAATATGTTAGCAAATATTAGTATATGGGTGCAGCTATTCATCCCTGGGACTTATTAGATATGTAGGCAAAAATAAGTATTCGGACATTTCGGACCCCCTAAAGGGATGCAATTAAAAAGGTTATCAAGACATTCAAGACACCCTAAAGGAAGTAGATTTAATTAGATGTGATGAAATGACTACGGTTTGTTGAGGGAAAATAAAAAGCACCTACTTAAGAAAGTAGATGCATCAGTACATACATGCCCGTACAGTTTATTTTTTTGACTACGGTTTTGACTACGGTTTGTTGAATCTAGATGAAACCTTATGAAACTCTATGAAAACACTTGATTGGGTAAGTAGGGATCGAACCTACAGATTGCGGATTCAGAGTCCGGCGCCTTACCAGTTTGGCTATTACCCAAGAATAATTAACTTCCTAATTTTAGCGATATAACGGTCTTTTGTCAAATAGAAAATAGTAATATTTTGTTGAAACAATAAGAAATAGTAAAGATGATTAATTATTGATAAAGAAAAGTGATGATTACTTTTCTAATTGATACATAACGTTATAATGAAGGACATAAAGATTGTGTTATGTAGAGAAAGTACAAATGAATAAATTAAGCTAAAGTTTTGCACATTTTATTAAGTTATTATTCTATAGATGGGTTTGAGGCGAACGTATTGGAAATAAAACTAAGACGTGAATTAAAAAAGTTATACATTAGATTATTGATTGCGTGTGTCACAACGTTATTGATAGGTACCACGAAAGTTCTCCTACAATATAAATGGTTATCTTTTGTTATGTGGGCTGCTGCATTGTACTGTCTCGGTTTGTATCTGTATTGTTGTTTTATTCAATTTTTAATTTGGCATAAAAATCATTGACATCAAATCTATATGGGTTATACTTAAAAGAGTATTTTTGCCCAATGGTCAAATTGGTTAAGACGTCGCCCTCTCAAGGCGGAATTACGGGTTCGAGCCCCGTTTGGGCGATAAAAGATGTAATTAATTAGAATATTTAAAAAAGTGATTAAGTAGGGGAATGAAGTGAACCCCCTGAGTTGGAGAAATCTAACTCAGGGGGTTTTACTATGTTCACAGTTGAAATAAAGAAAAAAGTTCTAAAAGAATATTTGAAAGGTAAACCAGCCGGTTTACTAATGAAGAAGTATGGAATCAAGGGATCTGCAACTATTTATCAATGGTTGGATCATTTTAAAATGTTTGGGATTCAAGGCTTAGAAAATAATTTAGGGAAGACATTTTATGATTATTCCTATAAAATGAAGGTCATTCACTGGCGATTAAAACATAGGGCTTCTTTTCCGGTTACAGCACGTCATTTTAAAATTAAGAATCCTGTCGTGATTTGGGACTGGGAAAAGAAACTGGTACAAGGTCGCTTAAAAACTTCAAAAGGAAAACTGCCTAAAATGACTAAATCAAAAAATCCAAAAACTTCAAAACAATTACAAGAAGAAAATGACTTTCTAAGGGCACGGGTAGCGTACTTGGAAAAATTGGACGCCTTAATACAGAAAAAACAAAGATTAAAAACCAAGAAAAAGCCCAGATAATCACTGAGTTAAGGTGTGAATTACAGATTAAGTTGGCAACCGTATTAAAAGCTGGACTGATGTCCAGCAGTAGCTACCATGATGCTTGTAAACGAGAGTACCAACAAGATTCAAAAGAACTGATTGAAACGATTAAAACAATTTGTGAAGGGCATTCTGATTATGGGTATCGTCCCGTAACAAGTGAGTTACGTAACATAGGCATTAAAATCAATCACAAAACCGTGTTGAGAATAATGCGAGAAAACAAACTCCTATGTCACGCTTACGAACGAAAAACGAAAAGATATAATTCATATAAAGGAACTGTTGGTAAAATAGCTTCCAATCTTTTAAACCGACGTTTTAAGACTGATAGATCCTATCAAAAAATAGTAACTGATGTCACTGAACTACGATGGGGAAATAAAAGTACAAATGAAAGAGCTTATTTTACGGCATATATTGATTTATTTAATAGTGAAGTCCTTCAATGGTCAATTAGCCTCCACCCAACGGTGGAGTTTGTGACAGAACCACTAAAACGGTTAATCAATAAACGTTCAAATCTCAGTTATCGAATGACAGTTCACTCTGATCAAGGATTTCAATATCAGAACAGCCGTTATACAGAGATTATCAAATCAGCAAAAATTTTTCAAAGTATGAGTCGCAAAGCGACTTGTTTAGATAATGCATGTGCTGAAAGCTTCTTTCATATTTTAAAAGTTGGGACAGTTCATAATCACGATTATGCGACATACGAAGCTTTAAAAGTAGCCATAAAAAATTATATTGATTATTACAATCATAAAAGAATTAAAATAAAACTGGCCGGTATGTCTCCGATTGAATATCGAAAACATACCGACCAGATGATCGCTTAATATTTACTCCAACTTTTGGGGTTCACTTCAGAACCTGCTTAATCACTTTTTTGTTTAGACATTTTGTTCAAATGAAAGTTCAATTAAATATTTATCATGATGTGTCAGATACACGGTTGTTACCCAGACGTCCATATAGTCAGGGATGGAATGATCTAATTTATCGTTAAAGTAATCTAATAAATCACCGTGTTTTGAAACGAAATCATCAGTGAGACGATTAACAGTTAGTTTATCTGGTAAAAAATAAATATCAGCATCAGCTACTTTGACGCTTCCTGGTATGACGAGGGTTATTGAATTAGTATAGGTCAAGCGTGAAAAGAAAACGTCTTCTGGATGTCGTCTGACATAAGATAAGACGAAGAATATAGAATCTGAATTACTAGCCATAAGTGACACTCCCCATCTAAATGATTTACTTCATTATACCAATTTAAACGAAAATGTTTTGATTTATTTTATTATAGTCGTAGACAGACTAAATTTAAAAATATATTTTAGGTTTTTACTTAGGTAAAATCTTAATGGTAGCGTATACTTGAAGGTACAAATATAAACCATTTTATGGAGGTGCAGGCGATGAAGACAGTTCATTTTTATTTAGTAAGACATGGTCAAACACGATTGAACAGATTAAAGAGGCTACAAGGCGTGACTAATTCTCGTCTGACACACAAGGGGCGAGAGGCAGCTAGAAATTTGGGAACACAATTAAAAGATGTCTATTTTGAAGCCGTGTACACAAGTGACTTAAAACGAACGCAAGATACTGCGGACTTTATTCTTGAAAAGCATGACTCTTCGTTTGAATTTCAACCATTAAGAGGACTTCGAGAAGTCGATTTTGGTCGACTAGAAGAGATGAAAAATAAAGATTTAATTCCAATGCTTGTTAAAAAATTTGGTTTTTTTAAAGTGAGTCAGGCCGTTTTAGGGCATAATCGCTTTAGAAACTTAGTAAATATGTTCGCAGAGCTTGAAGGAACTAGCCAAGCTGAAACATATGATAAGATGACTAGTCGAATAATTGATACATTAACGGATATTGGGAATCAGTACCAGACGCAGGGAGGAAATATTTTAATTGTGTCTCATGGTCTTGTGTTATCAAGTTTTATCGACAGCTTAGAAAAAAATCAACTTCCAACGATGCTCTTGAAGAATGCTAGTGTTAGTAACGTTGATTTTAAAAAAGGTAAATTTACAATTGTGAAGATTAATCAAAAGGGGTGATTACGATTGCTATATCCTAAAACGATAAATAAAATTCGACAGTTAGTTAATGATGGTATTGTTCCTGGTGCTTCATATGGGGTTATCCATCATAATACAATTAGCAATCAAAACTATTTGGGATATTCGCAATTAGTCCCTGAAACTGAACAATTAGCTGACAATGCACTTTACGACGTTGCATCACTAACTAAAGTGATAGGAACAACAACTCTTATTTTAAAATTACAAGAAGAGGGTCGTTTGAATGTTGATGATTCCGTAAAAAAATACCTACCAAATTATCAGGACGAACGGGTGACTTTACGGCATATGTTGACGCATACGGCAGATTTTCAAGGGTATATTAAAAATCGAAATCAATTATCGGAACCAGATTTAAAACAAGCACTATTCGGACTAAGTAATGGTGAAAATCTTGGAAAAAAAGTTATTTATAGTGATATCGGACTAATTTTTTTAGGATATATTATTGAAAGTATTTTAAAAATTCCTGTTCAGCAAGCATTGCAGCAAGAAGTCTTAAATCCCTTAGGATTAACTGATAGTACTTTTAGTCCAAATATCTCAAGAAGTGTTCCAACTGAGATTATTCCTGACTTAGGTCTTTTAAAGGGTATTGTTCATGACCCCAAAGCACGGATTTTAAAAGAACATTGTGGATCGGCAGGGTTATTTTCCACTGTATCCGACTTATTACGATTTATGCAGTGGTTTATGTCAGATGGTCCTGAACGTCCAGTATTACGGCCGGAGACGACGCAAATGTTATTCTCAGATCAAACACCTACAAGAAGCTTGGGTCGTTCACTTGGCTGGGATCTTCGTGGAGATGGCGATTGCTTATCTGTCTATCATACTGGTTATACAGGAACATTTATAATAATGGATCAATCCATGCAAGACGGGTTGGTTGTCTTAACGAATAGGGTACATCCGACGAGTGATAATAGTCTCTATTTGGTAAAACGAGATGAAATTATAGAAAGCTTTTTAACGGAAAAAGCTGGATTGTAACCGATTAACATTCAAAAATGTAACCGCTTATGATAAAATAAACCAATAATATGTTTAACGAAGGAGAGAGCAACTAATGACAGAACCTTTATTCTTAAAACCTGTATTACAAGAAAAAATTTGGGGTGGTGATCATCTTAAAACGGTCTTTGGATATGATATTCCAAGTAATCATACTGGTGAACTTTGGGCTATTTCCGCACACTCACATGGCCCAAGTACTGTTTTGAATGGTCCATTTGCTGGCAAAACATTGAATGAAGTCTGGGATTCAAATCGTGAAGTTTTTGGTAATGCTAAAGGGGATGTTTTTCCACTTCTAACTAAAATTTTAGATGCTAATCAAGATTTATCAGTTCAAGTACATCCGGATGATACTTATGCAATGCAACATGAGCATGAACTTGGTAAAACAGAATGTTGGTATGTTATTTCAGCCGAACCTGGGGCAGAACTTATTTATGGGCACCATGCTAAAACACGTGAAGAATTAGCGGAAATGATTCATGACGAAAGATGGGATGATTTATTTACGCATGTACCTGTTAAAGCGGGAGATTTCTTTTATGTTCCTAGTGGTACAATTCATGCCATTGGTTCTGGTGTGATGGTCCTTGAAACGCAACAAAGTAGTGATACAACATATCGTGTTTACGATTTTGACCGTGTGGATGCAACAACGGGTAAGAAGCGTGACTTGCATATTCAACAATCGATTGATGTTACTAATGTGCCTAATAAAGTTCCTGAACTCGATATTCAAACAAAAATGGTCGGGGATGCCAAAGTAACAACCTTTGTTAAAACACCATTCTTTAGTGTTTATGAATGGTTGATTTCAAACGGATCAGCAAATTTTAAAAGAACAGTCGCACCTTATACTCTTGTTTCAGTTTTAAAAGGTGAAGGTCAGATTAAAGTCGATGATAAAATATATGATTTAAAAATGGGTATGCATTTTATTTTACCAAACGAAGTTAAAGAATGGACAATTACAGGTGATATGCAAATTATTGCATCAGAACCTGGAGAAAAAGCATAAAAAAATAAAGATTCAAACAATAATATACTATTGTTTGAATCTTTATTTTTTTACTAAAATGTTGGTTCGATAACGAGTGCTTCTTGTTGACTAAAATCAACATCTGGATATTTACGATGCAACGCAAGCAGTAGTAGACGTTTAGCTAATTCACCATTTCTTGTTAAGATTGGGCCATGGAAATATGAACCAAAAACGTTTTTGTAAATGACACCTTCTGAAGCATCACTACCATTATTACCTTTACCTTTTAACACTTTACCAAGTGGTCGTTCATCTTTACCGAGGAAGGTCATCCCGTTATGATTTTCAAAACCATGGTAAGTTTCACCGGTATCTTCATTTTGAATCGTAATATCTCCGATAAAACGATTGTCATCTTGTGTCTCTGTATAATGACTCATTGCACCAATGCCAGGAATTTTTTCACCATCAGCACCGACATAATATTGACCAAGTAATTGGTAACCGCCACAAATTGCGAGGAGGGGACCGTTATCTTCAATATAGTCGGTTAAGGCCTCTTTTTTGTCTTGAATATCTTTTGAGACAATTTTTTGTTCGAAATCTTGTCCACCACCAAAGAAAGTTAAGTCAAAATGATCTTTGTCAAAAGGTTGATCTAAACTGATGACTTCAGTTTGTAAGTCAGTATCCATTTGCTTGGCATAATATTCTAACACCAATAGGTTACCAACATCACCATAAGTATTTAATAAGTCACCATATAAATGGGCGACGTTTAAATGATATTTTGCCATTATTACATGCCCTCCTTGATATAACCATCATTAGCGAGTGATTTACGTAACTGTAAAACAGCTGTATAAGTGGCTAAAACGTAAATATGTTTTGTGGGGAAGGTTTTAAGTTGTTCGATAACTTTAGCAATGTCAGGTTCTTTAATTAATTGTTCATCTTTGACACCAGCGACCTTAAAACGGAATGAAACATCTTTATAACGTTCACCACCCGTCATGAATTGAGGAATGTTCATTTGTGTTAATTGTTCGAAATTCCCATCCCAAATCCAACTGGTATCAATACCATCTGCGTAATTTGCATTTAATAAGAAGGCCAACGAGAATGGTTCTGTATCTGTTGCAATCATATCTAGTACCTGATCGAGGCCAACTGGATTTTTAACTAAAACTAAGGTAATGTCTTTGTCTTCAACATGGATGACTTCTTGTCGACCAAAGACTTGCTCATCGTCTTCACTTAATGTATTACTAATTGTTGCAGGACCAACATTGAAGACACGACCAACTGCATAAGCAGCAAGGGCGTTGTAGATGTTATATAAACCGCCGACATGAATTTCCATGGGTTGTCCATCAACTATAAAGTGAGATGATGTGGGTGTTTGTTCTAAAAGTGATGTTAATTGGTAGTCTAATTTTGGACGACTAAAATGACAGTTTGGACAATAATATTTCCCGAGATTAGCATACGTACGGGTTTTATAATGTAAGATATGTTGACAAACTGGACAAAGAATCCCATCAGTATTCGTAGGTGCTAAACTTTCTGTTTCCTCTTCATGATTAAAACCGTAGAAAACAAAAGGATTTGGTAATTCAATTGAATGGAAAATGGGTGCATCACCATTTGCAATAATTGTTGCATTGGGTGCTAATTTAATCCCATCAATAATTTTTTTGTAAGTTGTATAAATTTCACCGTAGCGGTCCATTTGATCACGGAAAATATTTGTTAGAACAAATGCTTTAGGCGTGATGTATTGGGTTACTTTAATGACATTTGCTTCATCAACCTCAAGAACAGCAAGAGGACGCTCATTTTTTTTGCGCTTATCCGTTAGAAATGCTGTGATAATACCTTGTTCCATATTTGATCCAGCAGAGTTTGTTAAGATATGGTCATATTTAGCACCTAAAACCTTAACTGTTAAGGCGGTTGTTAAGGTTTTACCGTTGGTTCCAGTGATGACAATAACGTCATAATTAGCACCTAATGTTTTTAAAATTTCTGGATCTAACGCGGCAGTTATTTTGCCGGGTAGAGAGCTACCACCTTTTAGAAAGGTGTGCAAAAACCAATATGATGATTTCCCTGCGACAGTTGCTATTGAGCTTTTTATCGTCATTAAAATATCCTCCGTTTACAGAAAATTGACTACATAGGATAGAATCCACGTCATAGCCTACTTTACTGAATTTATATTATGTCTATAATAGCATAATTACAAAATTCTACATATAAAATGCCTAATATTAAGAAAAAATTTTTATTTAATGAAATCCAAGCTTAAATCGGATATACTTAAAGACGGAAATCTGAAAAACAGAAGAGGTTTATTATGGCGCAATTATTTTTTAAATACGGTGCAATGAATAGTGGTAAGACAATTGAAATCTTAAAAGTTGCGCATAATTATGAAGAACAAAATAAATCAGTTATTATTTTAACAAGTGGTGTGGATGACAGGGATGGTGTTGGATTTGTTTCAAGTCGAATTGGATTGAAACGTGAGGCGACACCTATTTTTGAAGAAACAAATGTCTTTGATTTAGTTCAACAGACTAATTCAAATGCTGCTTGTGTTTTAATAGACGAATCACAATTTCTAAAACAAGCACATATTATTCAATTAGCTAAAATTGTGGATGAATTAAATATTCCAGTTATGGCTTTTGGGTTAAAGAATGATTTTAAAAACGAATTGTTTGAAGGATCAAAATATTTATTATTATATGCTGACAAGATTGAAGAAATGAAAACAATTTGCTGGTTTTGTCATAAAAAGGCCATCATGAATTTACGTATTCATGATGGTAAACCTGTATATGCTGGCGAACAAATTTTAATAGGTGGTAATGAAGATTATTATCCAGTATGTCGTAAACATTATAACAATCCGTTGATGACACAATTACAATAATCAGATAGACTAGAAAGATAAAGAATTAAGAGGAGACAATATAAAATGGATGAAATGTATGATCAATTACAATCAGTTGATGATCGCTATGAAGAATTAGGCGAATTATTGTCTGATCCTGAGATTATTTCAAATAATAATCGGTTTATGGAATTATCAAAAGAAATGGCAAGTATCCGCGAAACAGTTGAGAAATATCGCCAATATAAAGTTGTTGTTCAAGAACTTGCAGATGCTGAAGAAATGCTAGGCGAAAATTTAGATTCTGAAATGGCTGAAATGGCTAAAGAAGAATTATCTGACGCAAAGAAAGCAAAAGCAGCTTTAGAAGAAGAAATTAAGGTACTATTAATTCCTAAGGATCCTAATGATGATAAAAATATTATCATGGAAATTCACGGCGCTGCCGGTGGGGATGAAGCTAGTTTATTTGCTGCAGATTTATTCTCAATGTATTCTAAATACGCTGAGAAGCAAGGTTGGACTGTTGAAATTGTGGATAAAAATGTGACTGAAGTCGGTGGTTTTAAAGAAATTGTCCTGTTGATTAATGGTGATAGTGTCTTTTCTAAGCTGAAATATGAAAGTGGTGCACATCGAGTTCAACGAATTCCATCAACAGAATCAGCTGGACGTGTGCATACTTCTACTGCAACAGTAGGTGTTATGCCTGAAGCAGAAGATGTTGAAATTGAAATTGATGCAAAAGATATTAGAACGGATGTTTATCGTTCTTCTGGTGCCGGTGGACAACATGTTAATAAGACATCATCTGCTGTCCGAATGACCCATTTACCAACAAACATTGTTGTAGCTATGCAAGATGAACGTTCACAACAACAAAATCGTGAAAAAGCTATGAAAATTTTGAAGGCTCGAGTTTATGATTTCTATTCACAACAAGAACAAAGTGCTTACAATGAAAATAGAAAATCAGCTGTTGGATCAGGGGACCGTTCAGAACGAATTAGAACTTATAATTTCCCTCAAAATCGTGTGACTGATCATCGAATTGGATTATCATTGAATAAATTAGATCGTGTTATGAATGGTGAACTTGAAGAAGTAATCGATTCATTGATTTTATATGATCAAACACAAAAAATGGAAAAGTTGCAAGAAAATGACTAATCCAACCTACTATGAAGCCTTGAAATGGGCTTCTTTGTGTATAGAGGAACATAAGTTAGAAGTTGAAAGTGGTCAGTGGTTATTATTAGAGCGACTAAGCTGGTCAACGACTGATTTATTAATGAATTATCAAACAAAAATGCCAAAAAATGAGTGGCAACAATATCAGATAGATATTCAGCAATTTTGTGATGGAATGCCGGCACAATACATTATTGGTCATGCCTACTTTTTTGGTATGCAATTGAAAGTGACCGAAGCAACCCTTATTCCGAGACCTGAGACGGAAGAATTGGTAGAATGGATGTTGGAGACATTGCCTGCTAATGAGAAGTTGGTAATTGCTGATATTGGAACCGGTTCTGGAGCAATTGCGATTGCTTTAAAACAACAGCGACCAAATTGGCAAATCTTTGCAAGTGATATTTCTAAAGAAGCAATTACGGTTGCCAAAAAAAATGCACAAGCACAGCAAGTTGATGTAACATTTTTGATTGGAGATTTAACAGAACCTATTCATGAATTGAAAGTGGATGTCATCGTGTCTAATCCACCATACATTGCCGAAAATGAGCGAGATGTGATGGATAAAAGTGTGATTGAACATGAACCGCAAGTCGCATTATTTGCAGCTGAAAATGGTCTAATCTTGTATCGAAGAATGATAGAAGAGGTGGCTCGCTTCACGCAAAAACCAAGAGATATTTTCTTTGAAATAGGGTATCAACAAGAAAACGCCGTGATAAAGATGTTAACAAACGCATTTGAAAATGCAGTTTTAATAGAAGGAAAAAAAGATAGTTTTGATAATCAAAGAATGATTCACGCAAAATTATAAAAGGGGTGTTGAGTTAATGGAAACAATTATTTATCAACCTAATGAAATAGAAACTGCTGCAGAGTTATTAAAGCAAGGACAATTGATCGCATTCCCAACTGAAACAGTGTACGGATTGGGTGCCGATGCGACAAATGAAGAGGCAGTCAAACAAGTGTATGCTGCAAAAGGTCGACCAAGTGATAATCCACTAATCGTACACGTTGCCGATGTAGAGACAGTTCGGGAATATGCACAACCACTTACTGCCAATGTGGAAAAGTTAATTAAAACATTTTGGCCGGGTTCATTGACGCTTATCCTTAAATTAAAAGCAGGAGCTCTTTCAAAGACTGTTACAGGCGGTTTAGAAACTGCAGCCTTTAGAATGCCAGATAACAAAGTTACATTAGATTTTATTATTAAGTCGGGCGTTCCAATTGTTGGCCCTTCAGCTAATACTTCAGGTAAACCTAGTCCAACAATGGCAGAACATGTTGCTCATGATTTGAATGGTAAAATTGCTGGTATCATTGATGATGGGCAAACAAAAGTAGGGGTGGAGTCAACTGTCTTAGACATGAGTACAGATGAACCAACAATTTTGAGACCTGGAGCAGTTACTCAGTCACAAATTGAGGATGTAATTGGACACGTTAGTGATGATACACATGAAGTTGCCGAAGGAGAAACGCCAAAAGCACCTGGGATGAAGTATCGACATTATGCACCAAGAGCACAAGTTGTGATTGTTGATTCAACACAAAATTGGTCAGATATTTTAGACTGGGTCGCTAAACAAGATATTGCAATCGGATTAATGGCAAAAGAAGGTCAAATTGATACGGATCAGATACCTAAGAATAGTGGCTATTCTTCTTTAGGAAAAACAATTGAATCAGCAAGCCAATCACTTTTTGACGGTTTACGCTACTTCGATGACAACCCTAATGTTCAAATGATTTTAGTTGAAGGGTTTGATAAAAAGGGATTGGGTGTTGCTTACATGAACCGTCTTGAAAAAGCAGCAAGTAGCCAAAATATTGTTGAACTTATGGATGCTGAAAAAGTGAAATATAAACAACAGGATAAAGAATTGTGGGATGCAATCGCTCATGAAGAAAAACGCCAAGAGGACAATATTGAATTAATTGCGTCTGAAAATATCGTTTCTGATGCTGTACGTGCTGCACAAGGTAGCGTGTTAACCAATAAGTATGCTGAAGGGTATCCTAATAAGCGTTACTACGGTGGTTGTGAGTATATTGATGTAGTTGAACAATTAGCTATTGATCGTGCTAAGGCACTATTCCATGCTGAATATGCCAATGTACAACCACATTCTGGTTCACAAGCTAATATGGCCGTTTACCAGGCATTTTTAGAACCTCAAGATAAGATTTTAGGAATGAAATTAAACGATGGTGGACATTTAACGCATGGTTCACCAGTAAATTTCTCAGGTGAATTGTACAATTTTGTTAGTTATGGTGTTGATTCTAAAACAGAACGTTTAAATTATGATGCTATTCGAGAGATAGCACTTAAAGAAAAACCTAAAATGATTATTGCTGGAGCCTCAGCTTATAGTCGAATGATCGACTTTACAAAATTTAGAGCAATCGCTGATGAAGTTGGCGCCTATTTAATGGTAGATATGGCTCATATTGCTGGTCTTGTAGCTACTGGACTGCATCCAAATCCCGTAGATGTAGCTGATGTTGTTACGACAACAACGCATAAAACGTTACGTGGCCCTCGTGGTGGAATGATTCTTGCTAAAGAAAAATATGCTAAAAAACTAAACTCGGCAGTTTTCCCTGGTACACAGGGTGGCCCACTTGAACACGTAATTGCTGGGAAAGCGGCAGCATTCTATGAGGCAGCGCAACCAGCATTTACGGCGTATATGTATCAAGTTGTTCAGAATTCACAAGCAATGGCTGGCGTATTTGCACAGTCAGATTTAGTGAGAGTTATTTCTGGTGGAACTGATAATCACTTAATGAACTTAGATGTAACACCTTCTGGGTTAAATGGAAAAGAAGTTCAAAACTTATTAGATCGTGTTCATATTACTGTGAATAAAAATACAATTCCAAATGAATCATTGAGCCCATTTAAAACGTCTGGAATTCGAATTGGAACGCCAGCAATTTCTACTCGTGGGTTTGACAGCGAAGACGTAAAAGTGATTGCAATTCTAATTCTATACGCAATTCAATTTCACGATGATGACGATAAATTAGCCGAAATTGGTTCGCAAGTTTTAGCATTATCTAAAAAGCATCCTATTTCACAAATTAAATACGTTTAAGACTAGTATTTTAGGTAATAATTCGCTAAAATAGAATAGACTAAATTTAAGGGAGTGTTTCGTAATGGGCAAATTTCAAGTGATGGACCATCCGTTAATTCAACACAAATTAACGATTATACGTGATAAGAACTGTGGTACAAAAGAATTTAGAGAAGTTGTTAATGAAATTGCTGAACTAATGGTATATGATGTTTCTCGCGATTTTGCTTTAGAAGATGTTATCGTTGAAACACCTATGGGTAAAACAACACAAAAAACATTGGCTGGTAAGAAAATTGCTATTATTCCTATTTTAAGAGCTGGTTTAGGGATGGTTGATGGTATTTTGGAATTATTACCAGCAGCTAAAGTTGGACATATTGGTATGTACCGTGATGAAACAACATTCCAACCAACAGAATATTTTGTAAAAATGCCTGAAGATATTGCTAGTCGTGATCTTCTTGTAGTAGACCCAATGCTTGCTACTGGTGGTTCTGCTATTATGGCAGTTGATGCATTGAAGAAGCGCGGCGCAAAGACAATTAAGTTTGTTTGTCTTGTTGCGGCTCCAGAAGGTGTTGCAGCTTTACGTGAAAAACATCCTGATATTGATATTTATACAGCAGCACTTGATGATCACTTGAATGAAGATGGCTACATTGTCCCAGGTTTGGGCGATGCAGGTGATCGATTGTTTGGTACGAAATAAATTAAATGAATGGCCCTTAGAATGCTTATGCGTAAGCCGTCTAGGTGTCATTTTTTTTAATGTGAAAAAAAACTCAAAATAAGTCAGAATTTCTTTTGTATTTTATTTCAATTGGTGGTATGATTTCTTTTGTAATTGGAGAATATTTATAAAGTTATTCTCTTTAATTTATACCGTTTTATACGGTCAAATAAAAGTTTGGAAAGAGGTGAAATTCTGTGGATGGAGATGCTTTCGTTGTGAATTTTTATGGCCTACCTTTCAATATTACGAATGTCGTTTCCGGTTTACTTGCATGTGTGATTGTCGCGATGATAGCTATTGTATTATCGAGAAGACTGACCATGAAACCGACTGGTAGACAAAATGTTTTGGAATGGCTCATTGATTTCACCAATGGGATTGTTAAAAGCGCAATGCCAGGAAAAGAAGGTAAGAAGTTTAATTTATTAGCATTTACGTTATTCTTATTTATCTTTGTATCTAACCAAATGGGTTTATTTTTACAAATAGGTTTTGGCGACAAGACGTTGATTAAAAGTCCAACGTCGAGTCCGCTAACGACACTAACGTTTGCATTTTTGATTCTGCTATTATCACATTTTATGGGTGTTATTCAATTCGGATTTAAGGGATATATTAAAAATTCCTATTTGAGTCCAGTTGCATTTCTTTTACCTATTAACTTGATTGAAGAATTTACAAATTTGCTAACATTAGCTCTTCGTTTGTACGGAAACATTTACGCTGGGGAAGTATTATTAACGTTAATTGGTGGTGCAGTTTCTATGGGCCCATTAATGACTATCGTGGCTTTACCAGTTGAAATGATCTGGCAAGGATTCTCTCTGTTTATCGGAAGTATCCAAGCTTACGTATTCGTAACATTGTCAATGGTTTATATCGGTGGAAAAGTACAAAAAGAATAAAACAAGATATCTAAGGAGGAAACAATTATTATGGGATTATTAGCAGCAGGTATTGCAGCTGGTTTAGCCGCTGTCGCAACAGGTATTGGTAATGGTTTAGTTATTTCTAAAACAATCGAAGGTATGGCTCGCCAACCAGAATTATCTGGTCAATTACGTTCAACAATGTTTATTGGTGTTGGTTTGATTGAAGCCGTTCCTATTATTGCTATCGTTATTTCATTCTTATTGATGGCTAAATAATTTTTGAAATTAAGTTTGATTCTTCGTTGATACAACGAAATATATTAATTTTAAAAAGGAGGTGTCAATAGATGTTTTCAGATTTAGTTTTCGGTGCAGTTGGTAATTTTCAAACTGGTGATTTCTTATTCTATATTATTTCGTTTGTTATTTTGATGTTAATCATCAAACACTTTGCATGGGGTCCTGTCACAAAAATGATGAGTGACCGTGCAGATAAAATTGCAAATGATTTAGATTCTGCTGAAGATTCAAGAAAAAAAGCCGATATTTTGGCAACTGAACGACAAGACCAATTAGATAATTCACGTCAAGAAGCATCTGAAATTGTTAGTCGTGCAAAAGATAACGGTAAAAAGCAACATGATGATATCGTTTCTGGAGCTCAAGATGAAGCAACGACGTTGAAACAAAATGCTGTTAAAGATATTGAACAAGAACGCCAAGAAGTATTGAGTAGCGTTCAAAGTGATGTCGCTGAATTATCTATTGAAATTGCTTCTAAGATTATTCAAAAAGAATTAAATGAGAATGATCAAAAAAACTTAATCAATTCTTATATTGAAGGGTTGGTAAAGTAAAATGAAATTAGATAAGGCAACCGTTGCCAATCGTTACGGTGAAGCCATCTTTGAAATTGCTGATGAACAAGGTAATATTGTTGCCTTTTCTGAAGAATTAGAGGAAGTTAGACAAGTTTTTCTTGCTAATCCACAATTGAGTGAAGTGCTTGTTGATGCACGTCTTAATTTGTTAGAAAAGCAAGACCTTGTTAAGGTCTTACTCAAAGATGCATCTCCAATTATTGCAAACGTTATCCAAATGGTCTTTGATTATGGTCGAATGGGTGATATGGTTGGAATAATTGAAGAATTCGAACGATTATGCGATGTTAAAGAAAAAATTGTACATGCAACCGTTACAACTGCAATTGAGCTTGATGATAGTCAATTAACGAAATTATCAAGTAAGTTTGCAGAAAGAATCGGTGCAAATAAGATAGTATTTAACAATATTATTGATGAAAAAATTATTGGTGGCGTTATTATTGAAGCCAATAATCAGATTTTTGATGGATCAATTTCATCAAAAATCAACAAAGTAAAACGATTATTAGCGGAGTAACATATTAAAGTAGTTAAGAGGTGAACCTTGTATGAGCATTAAAGCTGAAGAAATCAGTGCTTTAATTAAAGAACAATTGGAACAATATAAAGACGAACTTATCGTTGATGAAGTAGGTACCGTTACTTATGTTGGTGATGGTATTGCTCGTGCACACGGTTTGGATAACGCTTTATCAGGAGAATTGTTAGAATTTTCTGACGGTACTTATGGTATGGCTCAAAATCTAGAAACAAACGATGTTGGTATCGTTATTTTAGGTGGCTATGAAGGTATCCGTGAAGGCGACGTTGTCAAACGTACGGGTAGAATCATGGAAGTTCCTGTTGGTGAAGAACTTATCGGACGTGTTGTTAATCCTTTAGGCCAACCCATCGATGGTAAAGGTGATCTTAAGACAAACAAAACTCGTCCAGTCGAAAAAAAGGCTCCAGGAGTTATGGATCGTAAGTCAGTTGATCAACCTTTACAAACTGGACTTAAAGCTATTGATGCTTTAGTTCCAATTGGCCGTGGACAACGTGAATTGATTATTGGTGATCGTAAGACTGGTAAAACATCAGTTGCTATTGATACGATTTTAAATCAAAAAGATCAAGACATGATTTGTATCTATGTTGCTATTGGACAAAAAGAATCAACTGTTAGCGCACAAGTGGAAACGTTACGTCGATTAGGCGCAATGGACTACACAATTGTCGTTAGTGCTGGTCCTGCTTCTCCCGCACCATTATTATGGTTAGCTCCATATACTGGTTCAGCAATGGGTGAAGAATTCATGTATAACGGTAAACATGTCTTGATTGTATTTGATGATTTATCAAAACAAGCAACGGCTTACCGTGAACTGTCATTAATTTTGAGACGTCCGCCGGGTCGTGAAGCTTATCCTGGTGATGTTTTCTACTTACATTCACGTTTACTTGAACGTGCAGCTAAGTTAAGTGATGAATTGGGTGGTGGTTCAATGACTGCTCTTCCATTTATCGAAACACAGGCTGGTGATGTTTCTGCATATATTCCTACTAACGTAATTTCGATTACTGATGGTCAAATTTTCTTGGATAGTGATTTATTCTATTCAGGTACTCGTCCAGCTATTGATGCTGGTACATCAGTTTCTCGTGTTGGTGGGTCAGCTCAAATTAAAGCAATGAAGAAAGTTGCCGGAAGCCTTCGTTTGGCTCTTGCATCATTCCGAGAATTAGAATCATTTTCTCAATTTGGTTCTGATTTAGATGCCGCAACACAAGCTAAATTAAATCGTGGACATCGTACGGTTGAAGTACTTAAACAACCATTACACAAGCCATTAGTTGTTGAAAAACAAGTTTTAATTTTATATGCATTAACACATGGATTCTTGGATTCAGTTCCTGTTGATGATATTCTTCGTTTTGAAGGTGAAATTTTTGATTTCTTTGATAATAATCATAGTGATCTTTTAAATCACATCAAAGAAACAGGTAATTTACCTGACGAAGATAAATTTGATGCTGCAATCAAAGACTTTTCAGAAGGTTTCCAAGTAACTCCTGAAAAAGCGTAAACTAAAAGTAAATGAAAGATGGTGAGAATTAATGGGTGCTTCATTAATGGAAGTAAAGCGTCGAATCGTTTCAACTAAGAAAACGGGACAAATAACTGGCGCAATGCAAGTTGTTTCGACTGCTAAGTTAAGCCAAATTCAGCGTCATACTCAAAGTTATCAGATATATGCTTCTAAAATTAGAAGTGTCATTACCCATCTTGCCCAATCTCACCTTTTAGATGCTAAAGCTGGAAAATCAAAGCAATCATCTGAGAATGATAGTTCAAAATTTTCAGGTTTTGATATGTTACAAAAGAGACCTGTTAAAAAAAGTGGTTATTTAATTATTACTTCTGATCGTGGTTTAGTTGGTAGTTACAATAGTAACGTAATTAAACAAACATTAGATTTGATGAAGCAAAATGGCCATACTGTAGATAATGCTGTTATTATTGCTGTTGGTGGTACTGGTGCTGACTTCTTTAAAAATAGAGGATATGAGGTTGCCTACGAATACCGTGGTGTAAGTGATATTCCAACGTTTATTGAGGTTCGTGAAATCGTTAAATCAGTAGTAACAATGTATAACAGTGAAGTTTATGATGAATTATTTGTTTGTTATAATCATTTCGTTAATAGTTTACAATCGGACTTTCATTCTGAACAAATGCTTCCTATTTCAGAAGTGAATATGGATACAGATGCAGAAGGTATTGAAACGTCTAATGTGATGGGGAATGAAGATTATGATATGGAACCTTCAGGAGACGCAATTCTTGAAGTTGTTCTACCTCAGTTTGCTGAAAGCTTAGTATATGGTGCGATTTTAGATGCTAAAACAGCTGAACATGCTTCAAGTTCTACAGCAATGAAATCTGCGACAGATAATGCTAAAGATATTATTGCATCATTAGAATTAAAGTATAATCGTGCACGTCAAAGTGCTATTACAACAGAAATTACAGAAATTACTGGTGCAACAGCTGCTTTAGAGTAAAATGACAGGAGGAAATACAGAAGATGAGTCTCGGTAAAGTTGTTCAAGTTATCGGGCCCGTCGTCGATGTACAATTCTCTTTAAACGAAACCTTACCAGATATCAATAATGCGTTAAAAGTTACACGTGAAGATGGAACTGCTCTAATTATCGAAGTTACGCTTGAATTAGGTGACGGAGTTATGAGAACAATCGCCATGGATTCTACGGATGGCTTGCAACGTGGAACAGTTGTTGAAGACACAGGTGCTTCAATTTCTGTCCCTGTTGGTGAAGATACTCTTGGTCGAGTGTTTAACGTTTTAGGAGATACCATTGATGGTGGTCCTGAATTTAATAAAGATGCAGAGCGCAGTAGCATCCATAAAGATGCTCCTAAATATGATGAATTAAGTGCAAGTACTGAGGTTCTTGAAACAGGAATTAAAGTTATTGACTTGTTAGCCCCTTATATTAAAGGTGGTAAAATTGGATTATTCGGTGGTGCCGGTGTTGGTAAAACTGTTTTAATTCAAGAATTAATTCATAATATTGCTCAAGAACATAATGGTATTTCAGTGTTTACCGGTGTTGGTGAACGTACTCGTGAAGGTAATGACCTTTACTTTGAAATGAAAGAATCCGGCGTGTTAGAGAAGACAGCCATGGTGTTTGGTCAGATGAACGAGCCGCCTGGTGCCCGTATGCGTGTTGCATTGACTGGTCTTACAATTGCGGAATATTTCCGTGATGAAAAAGGACAAGATGTGCTATTGTTTATTGATAATATTTTCCGCTTTACACAAGCTGGTTCTGAAGTTTCAGCCTTATTAGGCCGTATTCCTTCAGCCGTAGGTTATCAACCAACATTAGCTACTGAAATGGGTCAATTGCAAGAACGTATCACGTCAACTAAAAAAGGTTCAGTTACATCAATTCAAGCAGTTTATGTTCCAGCTGATGATTATACTGATCCTGCTCCTGCAACGACGTTCGCCCATTTGGATGCAACAACTAACTTGGAACGTAGCTTAACGCAACAAGGTATTTACCCAGCTGTTGATCCTTTGGCTTCAACTTCAAGTGCTTTGACACCTGAAATTGTTGGAGAAGAACATTATCGTGTTGCTACGGAAGTTCAACATACGTTACAACGTTATCGTGAATTACAAGATATTATTTCTATTTTAGGTATGGATGAATTATCTGATGATGAAAAAGTAATTGTAGCACGTGCGCGTCGCATCCAATTCTTCCTTTCACAAAACTTTAATGTTGCCGAACAATTCACAGGAAAACCTGGATCATATGTACCAATTGCTGAAACAGTTCAAGGATTTAAAGATATTCTTGATGGTAAATATGATTCACTTCCTGAAGATGCTTTCAATGGTGTCGGCCCAATCGAAGATGTTATTGAAGCAGCAAATAAAATGGCAAAATAGGGGGTAATAACAGATGGCTGAAGATTCAGTTTTGACCGTTAGTATCGTCACTCCTGATGGTAGTGTTTATGACAATAATGCTAAAATGATTATTGTTAAAACACCCAGCGGGGAAATGGGTATTTTACCCAATCATATTCCAGTTATTGCTTCTCTTGATATTGATGCTGTCAGGGTTAAGGTAAATGATAATGAAGAAGATGAAATTGCCGTAAGTGGTGGATTCATTGAATTTTCAAAAAATGTCGCAACGGTTGTTGCAAATGCAGCAGAATGCCAAGAAGATATTGATGAAAATCGTGCACAGGCTGCTAAAAAAAGAGCTGAGCAGATGATTTCTACTGCAAAACAAACACATAATGTTGATGAACTTAAAAGATCTGAAATTGCACTTAGACGTGCAATCAATCGAATTAATATCTCTAAACATTAATACAAAAGTGGGTGCTGGATTTATTCAGTACCTTTTTTTGTATATACATATTAAATATTTCATTTTTGTTACAAATATTAGCGACAAGTGGTACAAAATATGCTATGCTTATGACGAATAAATTTTAGGAGTGTTTTGATGAATACTGTGGGAATCCAATCGCTAGTTACTTTAATGAGTCATCTAATGTTTATTGGAATTGCTTTTTGGGCAATTCAAGGGTTACGAATAGACAGGTTTTTCCCACAAAGTAGCCAACAAAGAATCAAAGTTTTAATTGTCTTATTGGCTATTTTATTAGGATATACAAGCAGTGCCTTTTTCTTAAATTTTATTGATAATGTTCGTAATTTAGTTTTTTTAGTTAAATAATAACGGGGGAATAACTTGTGGAAAAAATAATCGTCAAGGGTGGAAACTCACTCAATGGAACAGTGCATATAGAAGGCGCAAAGAATGCAGTATTGCCAATTCTAGCAGCCGGAATTTTAGCAAGTAGTGGTGAAAATACACTGTCAAATGTACCAGTTTTGTCAGATGTCTTTACAATGAATAACGTACTACGTTTTTTAAATTTAGACGTTGACTTTAATGAAGAAACTAATGAAGTTAAAATGAGTGCGACTAAAGAATTATCACCAGAAGCACCATTTGAATATGTTTCAAAAATGCGTGCTTCTATTGTTGTAATGGGACCACTTTTGGCACGACTTAAACATGCGAAGATTGCAATGCCTGGTGGGTGTGCAATAGGTTCTCGCCCAATTGATTTGCATTTAAAAGGTTTTGAAGCAATGGGTGCGCATATTGAACAATTCGATGGTTATATAGAAGCAACTGTAGATGAATTAAAGGGTGCCAACATTTATCTTGATTTTCCAAGTGTAGGTGCAACTCAGAATATTATGATGGCTGCAACATTAGCTACTGGTACAACTGTGATTGAAAATGTTGCAAGAGAACCAGAAATTGTTGATTTAGCTAATATTTTAAATAAAATGGGTGCTAAAGTACAAGGTGCTGGTACCGAAACAATTCGCATTCATGGTGTTAAGGCATTACATGGCGCTGATCATGCAGTTGTCCAAGATCGGATTGAAGCAGGGACATTCATGGTTGCTGCAGCAATGACTCAAGGTAATGTTTTAATCGAAGAGGCTATTGCGGAACACAATAAACCATTAATTTCTAAATTAGAAGAAATGGGCATTGACGTTATCCAAGAAGACAATGGTATCCGAGTAATTGGAACAGAAAAAATTAAACCAACTACAGTTAAAACATTGCCTCATCCAGGGTACCCAACTGATATGCAGCCTCAAATGACTGTCCTTCAATTAATGGCAGATGGTACAAGTATTTTAACAGAGACGGTATTCGAAAATCGTTTTATGCATCTTGAAGAATTACGACGTATGAATGCAAAATTTAAGATTGAAGGCAACTCAGTTGTCATGTATGGTCCAACTGACTTCAATGGTGCAGAAGTTGCTGCTACAGACTTAAGAGCTGCTGCAGCACTTGTGCTAGCAGGATTAGTAGCTCGTGGTTATACACAAGTTACACATCTTGAATATCTTGATCGAGGCTACTATCATTTCCATCAAAAGTTAGAAGCTTTGGGTGCTGAAATTAAACGTATCAATGATGATACACAAGATATAATTATTAAGACAGAAAATGAAGTAAAATAGAAGAAATGTCCATTTTGGACATTTTTTTATTGTATAGGTATATGGTATAATGCTTACATTAGTGTAAGTTTTAAGTGCCGAGAGGAGAAGCATAATGGCTAAAGATATTGGTATTGATTTAGGAACCGCAAATGTATTAATTAACGTACAAAATAAAGGAATCGTCTTAAATGAACCATCTGTTGTTGCAATTGACACAAAATCAGGTCGTGTATTAGCAGTTGGATCAGAAGCATATAAAATGGTTGGTAGAACACCTGGTAGTATTAGAGCTATCAGACCTATGAAAAATGGTGTCATTGCTGATTTTGATATTACAGAACAAATGTTAACTTACTTTATTAAAAAATTAAATGTGAGCGGCTTTTTATCAAAACCAAGTATTTTGATTTGTTGCCCAACAAATATCACATCAATTGAACAAAAAGCAATTATTCAAGCTGCTGAAAAAGCTGGTGGTGGCAAGGTTTATCTTGCTGAAGAACCTAAAGTTGCAGCTATTGGTGCTGGGTTGGATATTTATCAACCCCGTGGTAGTTTAGTGATTGATATTGGTGGTGGTACAAGTGATGTTGCCGTTATTTCATTAGGCGATATTGTAGCAAGCCGTTCATTACGTGTTGCTGGTGATCAATTGAATAGTGATGTTATCAATTTTGTTAAGCAAAAACATAACCTTCAAATCGGTGAACGTACAGCTGAAAAAGCTAAAATTGAAATTGGGACAGTTTACCCAGACAATCGTGCATTAGAAATGGAAATTCGTGGACGAGATGTTGTTACTGGTTTACCAAAGACAGTTGTGCTTAGCTCTGCTGAGATTGAAGAAGCAACTCATGATACAATGCAAGCAATCGTTGCAGCAACTAAAGAAGTTCTTGAACAAACACCACCAGAATTAGCATCAGATATTATTGATACTGGGATTATTTTAACAGGTGGCGGTGCATTATTAGATGGTGTTGATTTATTAATGTCATCGAACTTAGATATTCCTGTTATGGTGTCAGAAACACCATTGGATGATGTCGCAAAAGGAACTGGATTCTTGTTAGATCATATTGAAAAACAAGGTAGATAACAACTGTGATACTGGTTATTAAGGGAGGTCTATTAACGGGGCAATCTGTTGATGGACCTTTTCATATAGGAGGTGTCATTTATTTATGCAAAACTTAATGCTTGCACCAATCAAGTTTTATCAAAAATTTATTTCACCGATGTTTCCACCTAGTTGCCGGTACTATCCAACATGTTCAAACTATATGATTAAGGCAATTCAAAAACACGGTGCAAAAGGTATTATTATGGGTATCGGTAGGATTTTACGATGCCATCCTTTTGTCAGAGGCGGATACGATCCCGTACCTGATTACTTTACCGTACGAAGAAATAAGAACCCTAAAGGAGAAGAAAAGCATGTCTAAAAAAGAAAAAGAGATTGAAGTAGCAGAAAATGATATTAAAATTAATGGTGAGGATGCAGTTTCATTAACCGTTGGCGGTATTGAAATTGGTACAGTCATTCAACAAGATACAAAATTTGTTGCAACATTAAGTAACGGTGAGATATTCAAAGCTAAAACTCGTGATGAAGGTATTGATACTTTATTGCGCGATTTTCACTTACATCGCGGTTAATTAGTCAATTATTAAATTTTAGCCTATTCAAAAATTTAACGAAATAAGTGACATAGTGTGGAGGGGAATTCTATGAGTAGTAGAAAAGATGAGGTCGATAGTGAGTCAAGAATTGATTATGGTATTATTTTTGCCGTTTTAGTCTTGGCAATTATTGGGCTTGCCTCAATTTACGTATCAGCATCCCATGATACTAGTGCGACCTCAATTGTTAGCCAAATGGTTTCACAGTTAATGTGGTACGCTATTGGTGTCATTGCAATTGTCGTTATTATGCAATTTGACTCAGAACAATTATGGCGAGTCGCACCGATAGGGTATTTTATTGGCCTGTTTTTATTGATGATTGTTTTAGTCGTATATAGTCGACCTTTATATATAAACACAGGTGCTAAAAGTTGGATACCATTAGTTGGTTCGTTAACGTTCCAACCATCAGAAGTTATGAAGCCAGCATTTATATTAATGTTGGCGCGTGTGGTTACGATACATAACAATGATTATCCAACTCATAAAATTGGGACAGATATTATTTTATTAGCCAAAATGATAGCATGGACGTTACCAGTAGTTATTTTATTAAAACTGCAAAATGATTTTGGAACAATGCTCGTTTTCTTTGCTATTTTAGGTGGTGTCATTTTAGTTTCAGGTATCACTTGGAAGATTATTGGACCGGCATTTGGAACGGTGGCTGTTGTAGGTGGAACGGCATTATATATGGTTATTTCAACAACTGGTCGATCAATTCTAGAAAAAGTTGGCTTTTCTGCCTACCAATTTGACCGAATTGATAACTGGTTAGATCCATCAAAAGATACATCCGGAACAGGATATCAATTATGGCAAAGTATGAAAGCCATTGGATCAGGACAAATGACTGGTAAGGGATTTAACGTGTCAAATGTTTATGTTCCCGTCCGTGAATCTGATATGATTTTTTCTGTTATCGGCGAAAACTTTGGGTTTATTGGTGGTTGTATTTTAATCTTTATTTATTTCTTACTCATTTATCGAATGGTTCGTGCAACCTTTGATACGAAGAATGAATTTTATGCTTACTTATCTACTGGGGTCATTATGATGATTTTATTCCATGTTTTTGAAAACATTGGGATGAGTATTGGGTTACTACCTTTAACAGGTATTCCATTACCATTTGTCAGTCAAGGTGGGTCTGCTTTAGTAGGAAATATGATTGGAATTGGCTTAATTATGTCAATGCGATACCATCATAAGAGTTACATGTTCAGTAGCGAAGACGAAGATTTTGATAAAAAGATAAGGCAGTGATTCTATTATGGAATCACTGTTTTTTAAAACTAGGAGGTTTTGATGATGATTGATTTTTATTGGTATCCTAAATGTTCAACTTGTAGAAAAGCAAAACAATGGTTAGACGAAAATGAGGTTGAATACCATATAATAGATCTTATCCAAGAAACACCAAAGGCGAGTCTAATCGAAAAATGGTTGAATGAGTCTGGTCTTCCAGCAATATCTTTTTTTAATACACAAGGAAATAAGTATCGTGAATTAAATCTAAAAGATAAACGACCAACGATGACAATTCAGCAATCAAGTCAAATTTTAGCATCAGATGGGATGTTAATGAAACGTCCGGTATTAACTGATGGAACAAAATTAACGACCGGATTCAGTGAAGATGTTTTTACAGAGACATGGTTAAATAAATAAAACTGTTGACATTAAATTTTAATCTAGCTATAATCAACTACAATAAGAAATACAGATAAGACGTTTTGAAAAGATGAGTAAATTTTAGTAATTAGTTAAGAGAATCCTGGTAGCTGAAAAGGGATCAAAATTACGGAATTGAATATGGTCTTGGAACGTTTGGTAGATGAGCAATGTTAATCTACCTTGGGTACGCCCAATACAGCGGAAAGGTATCGGTTATATTAAAACCCGTACCTGATGAGATTGTTATCGTGAGGTAACAATAAAACAAGGTGGTAACACGTGAAGTTTATAACTTCTCGTCCTTCCGTTTATTAAACGGGGGATGGGAGGTTATTTTTTTGCAGAAAAATTAGGAGGTATTAACATGATTGAGTTTAAAAATGTATCAAAAGAGTTTATCACGAAAAGTGGTAAGGTTAGCGCTGTTTCTGATGTGAATCTTTCGGTGGAAGATGGTAGCATCTTAGGTATTGTAGGATATTCAGGTGCTGGTAAAAGTACATTAATTAGAATGCTGAATGGATTAGAGACACCAACTTCGGGTGAAGTTGACGTTAATGGCGCTAAAATCGCATCTTTATCGGGTAGAACATTGAGAAAGCAACGTCAAAAAATTGGCATGATTTTTCAACATTTTAATTTACTCTGGTCACGAACGGTTGTGGAAAACATCATGTTTCCACTTGAACTTGCTGGAATAAGTAAAACTGAGCGGTTGTCCAAAGCTGAAGAATTAACAACATTAGTTGGGTTAAAAGGTAAAGAAAATGCATATCCTTCTGAGTTATCTGGTGGACAAAAGCAACGAGTTGGGATTGCTAGGGCTTTAGCGAATGATCCTGAAATTTTGATTTGTGATGAAGCAACAAGTGCGCTAGATCCACAAACAACAGATGAAATATTAGATTTATTACTTCAAATTAATCATAAATTGAAATTAACAATTGTATTAATCACTCATGAAATGCATGTGGTTCGTAAGATATGTGATCACGTTGCTGTAATGGAATCTGGAAAATTAGTGGAGAGTGGACTTGTCTTAGACGTCTTTAAGCGTCCGAAACAAGACGTCACAAAACGATTCGTTAATCAGGAGGTCACACCAGCTCTACATGATACTGAACTTGCTGTAAATGAATTAATTGAAGCTTATCCACAAGGGTTGATTGTTCAATTAACCTTTCACAGTACGCAGACGCAAATGCCAATTATCTCTGAAATGTTAAGACAAATTCCAGAAGTTGATTTTAATATCGTTGAGGGTTCCATTCATCAAACTCAAGGTGGCCCAATTGGAACATTATATATTCAATTAACTGGTCCAAAAATAAGTTTAGATCAAACCGTTCCATTCTTGCAAAAAATGAAAGTAGAAACGGAGGTATTGCATTATGGGGACTAATACTTGGGCGTCATATTTTAACTTTAATGCTGTTAACTGGGATGAATTCTGGTCAAATACTTGGGAAACAATCAGTATGACATTAATATCTACAATAGCCGTTACAATTTTGGGTATTATCTTAGGTCTTATTTTATTTGAAACAAAACAAAAAACGACCGGTAAAATAAGTATCTGGGTAAAAATAATTAATTGGATTGTTTCAGCCATGGTTAACATTTTTCGTTCAATTCCGTTTATTATTTTAATTGTCTTATTATTGCCTTTTACTAAGGCTTTAGTTGGTTCTATTATTGGACCGATTGCAGCATTGCCAGCTCTAATCCTCTCGGCGGCTCCATTTTATGCACGAATGGTGGAACTTGCTTTTCGTGAGATTGATTATGGTGTGATTGAAGCAGCTGAAGCAATGGGTGCTAACAAGGCACAAATCATTTGGAAAGTACTATTACGAGAAAGTTTACCAGCTCTTATTTCAGGGGCGACAGTTACTGGAATTACAATTATTGGGTACACGGCAATGGCTGGTACGATTGGTGCCGGTGGGCTAGGAAATTGGGCTTTCATTGAAGGTTATGGTGCTAATAATAATACTGTTACACTAGTTGCAACGGTCACAATCATCATTATTGTTGCCATTTTTCAACTTATTGGTGATCATTCAGCTAAATTAATCGATAAACGAAATAATTAAGGGGTAACCTCATGAGAATAAACAAAAAGTTCATTTTTTCATTTCTATTTTTGACTCTTTTATTAGCTGGATGCGGGAAACAATCAAATGGAATGACTACTTTGACAATTGGTGCTAGTAATATGCCCCATGCAGAAATTCTAGATCATGTAAAACCAATGTTGGCAAAAGAAGGTATCGATTTAAAAGTTAAAGTTTTTCAGGATTATGTGATGCCTAATAAAGCGACTGAATCTGGTGATTTAGATGCTAATTATTTTCAACATAAACCATTTTTAGATAATTGGGACAAACAGAATAATGGTGATTTAATAAGTGTTGGAAATGTTCATCTTGAACCAATCGGTGTCTATTCTAAACAAGTTAAAAAGTTAACTGATTTGAAGAAAGGAAGTACGGTTTTAGTATCTAACAGTATTTCAGATTATGGTCGTGTTTTAACTATTTTTAAAGATGCTGGATTAATAACCCTGAAAAAAGGGACAGACGTGGCAACTGCAAATTTTGCTGATATCAAAACAAATAAATTAAATTTAGTTTTTAAGCATACGTATGAGCCAAAATTGATGTCTGATTTATATGAAAATAATGAAGGCTCAGCCATCATTATTAATGCAAATTATGCGGTTGAAGCTGGATTAAATCCAACGAAACAAGCTATTGCATTAGAACGTAGTACATCATCATATGCGAATTTAGTTGCTGTCGCACCAAAAAATAAAGATAATCCTGCGATTAAAAAGTTAGTTAAAGCACTACAATCTAAAAAGACACGCGAATGGATTTTGAATAAGTATAAAGGTGCCGTTATTCCTGCAAAATAAAGAGAATTGAATTAGTCGACATGACTAATTCAATTCTCTTTATTTTGCAATTTTATTAATTAGCCATTTGAAAATAGCTAAATCTGATGGTTCTCTTATATAAGACATTTCGGGATGCCATTGAACACCTAAAATGAGACCGTCATTACTACTGATACCTTCAATTAGGCCATCTGAACTTGTCGCAATGGCCGTTAATGAATCACCTAAACGGTTAATGGCTTGGTGATGGTACGTATTGACACGAAGCGTTGAACCATAAGTATCTGATAAATAATTATTTGCTTTAATCGATACAGAATGTGTGGCGTATTCTGGTAATGTTGGATCTTGTAAATGCTTAACTTGCCAATTTGAATAGTCACTTAAATCTTGATAGAGTGTTCCACCAAAAAAGACGTTAAGTATTTGTAGTCCACGGCAAATACCAAGTATTGGTATTTTTCGAGAAATAGCTTCCTTGATTAAAGCGAGCTCCATTTCGTCACGTGGGGGATTTAATTCTTCTAATTTTGGATGAGGTTCTTGGCCGTATAAGATTGGTGAAACATCTTGACCACCTGCTAATAGTAAACCATCTACCAAATCAAGATAACTAGATGCGTTTGCTAAATCAGTAGGAATGATTAGTGGTAAACCGCCAACTTCAATAATGGCATCAATATAGCCTTGAGGTGTATAAGTAATTTCGTTAATGTGCATGCCTGTAATTGGATTTCGATTAGGATTTCCAACAATACCGATAATAGGTTTCATAAATGAACCTCCTCAAAATTTACTTTTTATTAGTTTAACTTAATTAAATAAAGATTGCGAGTCTCGAGGCTCCATTGAAATGGATAATTTATTAAGATAGAATGGAATATATTAATGAATCGGAGGAATGCTAAAATGTCGACACTTGAGGTTAAAAATTTACATGTAGAAATTGAAGATAAAGAAATTTTAAAAGGTGTTAATTTAAAAATGTCGACTGGAGAAGTACACGCAATCATGGGTCCAAATGGAACAGGTAAATCAACTTTATCTGAGGCCATTATGGGGAATCCTGCGTATAAAGTGACAGAAGGCGAAGTATTGCTGAATGGTGTAAACATTTTAGAACTACCTGTTGATGAGCGAGCTCGAGCAGGATTATTTTTAGCAATGCAATATCCTTCAGAAATTCCTGGTGTAACAAATGCTGAATTTATGCGTGCAGCAATCAACGCACGTCGACCGGAAGATAAACAAATCCCAATTCGAGAATATTTAAAGAAATTAGATAAAACGATGACAACTTTAGATATGACTGAGGAAATGGCTGATCGTTATTTAAATGAAGGTTTTTCAGGTGGCGAAAAGAAACGTAATGAAATTTTACAACTGATGATGATTGAACCAAAATTTGCTATTTTAGATGAAATTGATTCAGGTCTAGACATTGATGCATTGAAAGTTGTTTCGAGAGGCGTAAATGAAATGTTGAAAAATGCGGAATTTGGAACACTTATGATTACGCATTACCAACGTTTGCTGAACTATATTGTGCCTGATGTGGTGCACGTTATGATGGATGGACGGGTTGTTAAAACGGGTGGCGCCGAACTTGCAGAAAAACTGGAAGAAGAAGGCTATGCTGGTTTGCGTGATGAATTAGGGCTAGACATTACTTTAACAGACGAGAACCTTTAGTGGAGGGCCGGAAAATGATTGATTTGAAGCTCTTAGAACAAAGTATAATTGATTTTTCAAATTTAAAACAAGAACCTGAGTGGTTTCAACAATTAAGAAGAGATGCCTTTGTAAAAAAAACATTACTAGCGCTTCCTTCATTTGAAAAAATTAGATACCAAAAATGGCCCATTATACCTGAAACACTGGTTAAAGAATCAGGGGAATTTGTTTCAAAAAAATCGGATGAAAATACGTTTATTCAAGTTGGATCTCGAACGATTAGTTTAAATATATCTGAGGAATTAAAAGAAAATCATGTTATTATTTGCGACTGGTCAACCGCGTTAGTGGAACATGCAGATTTAATTAAGAAATATTTTATGACTAAGGCAGTTAAATGGGATAGTGATTTGTTGACCGCAACGCATTTAGCACAATTAACCGGTGGTTTGTTTATTTATGTACCTAAAAATGTTGTATTAGACAACCCAATTACAACTTATTTAACGCAGGATGCACGGGACAATCAGGACTATGTACAGCATGTTTTAATTGTCGCAGCAGAAAATAGTCAGTTTTCATATCTAGAAAATCGTTCAACAGTCGGTGATCAGATCACAACCGCAAATATTATTGTGGAAGTGATTGCTAAAGCTAACAGTCATGTTAAATTTGCTGGAGTTGATCAATTAGGGGAACATACAACAGCATATATTAACCGTCGGGGTTATTTATTAGGCAATGCAAAAATAGATTGGTCAATTGGATTACTTAATAATGGCAATATAATTGGCGATTTCGATTCTGATTTAATTGGTGCAGGTTCTCACGCAGATGTTAAAGTTGTTGCGATTTCAACAGGAAATCAGATTCAAGGGATTGATACACGGGTGACGAATTATGGTAAACATTCAATTGGTCAAATTCTGCAACACGGTGTAATTTTATCGCGTTCTACATTAATATTTAATGGAATTGGCCATATTATTAAAGGTGCAAAGGGTGCGAATGCTCAACAAGAAAGCCGTGTGCTAATGTTATCCACAAAAGCACGTGGAGACGCTAATCCTATTTTATTAATTGATGAAAATGATGTTCAAGCTGGACATGCAGCTAGTGTTGGACGCGTGAATCAGGAACAATTGTACTATCTGATGAGTCGTGGATTACACAAAGAAGAAGCAGAAAGACTTGTTATTCGTGGATTCTTAGGACCTGTTTTAACGGCAATTCCGGCAGTTGATGTTCGTGAACGATTAATCGAAACAATAGAGGGGAAACTCATTAATGGTCAAAAATTTGAAAAAGTATCGCAATGATTTTCCTATTTTAAAGCAAATTGTGAATGATGAACCGTTAATTTATTTTGACAATGCTGCAACTGTTCAGAAACCACAAGCAGTTATTAATGCCATTTCACATTATTATGAAAATGATAATGCCAATGTACATCGTGGTGTGCATACTTTAGCCGAGCGTACAACACAGCAATTTGAAGATGTACGACAAGCTGTTGCTGATTTTATTCATGCAAAATATTCAGCTGAAATCTTATTTACAAAAGGGACAACCGAAAGTTTAAACTGGGTTGCTCAGGGTTTTGCACAGAATCGATTGAAACCAGGGGATGAGATTTTAATATCTATTATGGAACACCATAGTAACCTTGTTCCTTGGCAACAAGTCGCACAAGCAACTGGTGCTAAATTAGTTTACATCGACATAACAGATGATGGACAATTAGACATTAATGATGCGAAATTAAAAATGACAGCTAAAACTAAAATTGTATCGCTAACTCAAATTTCAAATGTTTTGGGGAGTATAAACCCCATCAAAGAATTAACGGACATGGCACATACAGTCGGTGCGGTTGTTATTTGTGATGGGGCGCAATCAATACCTTATATGCCGATTAATGTTCAGGAGTTAGATGTTGATTTTTTTGCTTTTTCAGGTCATAAAATGGGGGCTGCAACTGGTATTGGCGTTTTATATGGAAAAAGTAATTATTTGAACGAGATGCAGCCACTAGAATTTGGTGGTGAGATGATTGATTTTGTTGAAGAGCAACAATCAACCTTTAAAGATATTCCTTGGAAATTTGAAGCGGGGACACCTAATATTGAAGGGGTCATTTCATTAGGTGCTACTATTCACTATTTAAATGAAGTTGGAATGGTTAATATACAAGCACATGAACAGATGCTCATCACTGATTTATTACCTAAATTAAAAGCCATTTCTGGCATTACTGTCTATGGGCCAACTGAAAGTAAAAAACGATCAGGCGTTATTTCATTTAATTTGGAGGGACTACATCCGCATGACGTTGCGACAGCTCTTGATATGCAAGGAATTGCGGTTCGCGCGGGTCATCATTGTGCACAGCCATTAATGAAGTGCATGGGTGTATCGTCAACTGTTCGTATTAGTTTATATTTTTACAATACTTTAGAAGAAAATCAAAAATTTATTGACGCGTTAATCGCTACAAAGGAGTTCTTTAAAAATGGGACTATCTAAATTAGATAATTTATATCGCCAAGTTATTTTGGAACATGCCACACATCCGCATCATCATGGCTCACTAGTAAAGGGTCAGAAATCAATTGAACTCAGAAATCCAACCTGTGGGGATGTTTTAAAAGTTGAACTTATCATGAGTGACAACAAGGTTCAAGATGTTGCCTTTTCTGGGACGGGTTGTACGATTAGCCAGGCATCTGCAAGTATGATGACTGATGAAATTATTGGTAAAGCAAAAAATGAAATAGAAGAAATGGTGACAACATTTTCAAGAATGGTAACAGGTGAAACGATTGATGAAAATCTTTTAGGTGATGCTGCTATTTTAGAAGGTGTCGCTCAGTTTCCAGCTCGGATTAAGTGTGCCACATTAGCTTGGAAGGCAGTTTATCAAGCTATTAATTTAGAAAATTAGAGAGGAGGTAAGATATGAAAGAACTAGATGTTGGTGGTGAGTATGAATATGGCTTTAAAGATGATATTGAGCCTGTTTATTCAACTGGGCGTGGCTTAACCGAAGCGATTGTTCGAGAAATTTCGGCAGCAAAAAATGAACCAGAGTGGATGTTGGATTATCGACTTCGTGCCTTTGCCTTATATGAAAAGATGCCAATGCCAAGTTTTGGTCCTGATTTGTCTAAGTTAGATTTAGCTAATATGCGCTATTTTCAACGTGCTAGTGATAATGTTGCTAGAGACTGGGAAGATGTCCCAGATAAGATTAAAGAAACCTTTGACCGACTTGGTGTTCCAGAAGCTGAACGTAAATACTTAGCTGGCTCTTCTGCACAATATGAATCAGAAGTTGTTTACCATCATATGCGTGAAGATTTTGAAAAATTAGGAATTATTTTTATGAGTACAGATGCTGCCGTCCAAGAATATCCTGAATTGGTTAAACAGTATTTTGGCAAATTGGTTCCTGCCTCTAATAATAAATTTTCAGCTTTAAATTCGGCTGTTTGGTCTGGTGGTACTTTTATCTATGTACCTAAAGGTGTGAAGACCGAGGTGCCTATTCAAAGTTATTTCAGAATTAATGCGGAGAATACAGGACAATTTGAACGAACATTAATCATTGTTGATGAAGGCGCAAGTGTTAATTACGTTGAAGGTTGTACAGCACCTAATTATTCGGCAGACAGTTTGCATGCGGCAGTCGTTGAAGTGAACGTCATGAAAGATGCCTATTGTCGGTATACAACGATTCAAAATTGGTCAGATAATGTGTATAGCTTAGAGACAAAACGTGCTAGAGCCTTAGAAAATGCGACGATGGAGTGGGTTGATGGTAACCTTGGATCAAAAGTTACAATGAAATATCCAAGTATTTATTTAGATGGTCAAGGCGCACATGGCACAATGTTGTCGATTGCGTTTGCTGGTGGGAATATCGTTCAAGATACTGGGGCAAAAATGATTCACAATGCTAAAAATACGACTTCTTCGATTGTTTCTAAATCGTTATGTAAAGATGGTGGACGAGTTGATTATCGAGGTTATTTAAAATTTGGTAGACATAGTGATGGTTCGTTTGCACATGTCGAATGCGATACAATCATCATGGATGATAAATCAGCGAGTGATACGATTCCATTTAATGAAATTTTAAATGGCAATGTTTCTATGGAACATGAAGCTAAAGTTTCTAAAATTTCTGAAGAACAATTATATTACTTAATGAGTCGCGGAATTTCTGAAGCAAAAGCAACAGAGATGATTGTAATGGGATTTGTTGAACCGTTCACCAAAGAATTACCGATGGAATACGCTGTTGAATTGAATCGTCTGATTGAGTATCAGATGGAAGGCAGTGTGGGGTAAAATAGTTTAGAATGATGTTACTTTTCCTAAAAAGTAAATAAGGGGATAATAATTAAATGATATATGCACTGGAAATAAAAGGCTTAAAAAAAGAATATGCAACGGGTGTTAAAGCGTTACGTGGTATTGATCTGGCTGTAGAAGAAGGGGATTTTTATGCACTTTTAGGGCCTAATGGTGCGGGAAAATCAACGACAATTGGTATTATTACATCTCTTGTGAATAAAACAGCGGGAACAGTGAAGGTTTTTGATTACGATATTGATACCAATTTGGTACAAGCCAAACAACAAATTGGACTTGTCCCACAGGAATTTAACTTTAATCCTTTTGAAACGGTTCAACAAATTGTTGTTAATCAGGCTGGTTACTATGGTGTTCCTCATAAAGAAGCAATGGAGCGCAGTGAAAAATATTTAAAACAGTCAGATTTATGGGAAAAACGTAATGTACGTGCACGAATGCTTTCTGGTGGGATGAAACGAAGATTGATGATTGCCAGGGCATTAATGCATGAACCTCGGTTGCTCATTTTAGACGAACCAACTGCGGGTGTAGATATTGAGTTGAGACGTGAAATGTGGTCTTTTTTAAAGGAATTGAATGAGAATGGCACAACGATTATCTTGACGACTCATTATTTAGAAGAAGCAGAAACACTTTGTCGTCATATCGGTATTATTCAATCAGGTGAGTTGATTGAAAATACGAGCATGAAAACTTTATTATCAAAATTACAATTTGAAACGTTTATTTTCGATTTAGATGTGTATGATAAAAAGCCAGAAATTATAGGGTATAAAAATTCCTTTGAAGACGCGCAAACAATTTCTATCGAAGTTGAACGAAATCAAGGTGTTAATGGGATCTTTAAACAATTTGATGAACAAGGGATAAAAGTTCTTTCTATGCGAAATAAATCGAATCGATTAGAAGAGTTATTCTTGAAAATTACGGAAGAAAAGCACCAAGTGGGGGAGAAACATGTTTAATCAATATTTTACTGCATTAAAAAGTCTCGCAATAAAAGAAACTAATCGTTATTTGAGAATTTGGGTACAGACATTAGTACCACCAGTGATTACAACATCATTGTATTTTATTATATTTGGTAAAATGATTGGTGGCCGAATTGGTGCAATGGGTGGATTTTCATATATGGAATTCATTGTACCAGGGTTAATTATGATGTCGGTGATCACTAGTTCGTATGCTAATGTATCTTCGTCATTTTTTTCTCAGAAATTTCAGAAAAATATTGAAGAATTACTAGTTGCACCAGTACCAACGCATATTATTATATGGGGATTTGTTATTGGAGGACTTGGAAGAAGTGTTTTAGTTGGGGCACTTGTCACTATTATTTCATTATTTTTTGTACCTCTTCATGTTTTTTCGTGGGTCATTATTATTATCACACTTTTGATGACAGCCATTTTATTTTCATTAGCAGGATTAATTAATGGTATTTTTGCACAGTCATTTGATGATGTGTCAATTGTACCTACGTTTGTTTTACAGCCATTAACTTATCTTGGTGGTGTTTTCTATTCTATTTCAATGTTACCACCAGTTTGGCAGGCCATCTCTAAGATTAATCCAATTGTTTATATGATTTCAGGATTTAGATATGGTTTTTTAGGTAAGACTGATGTATCACTTGCTTTATCAATGATAATTCTTATTCTGTTTATTGGTGTTCTTTACTGGATTTGTTGGTATCTTATTAATAAAGGTAGAGGTTTGAGAAGTTAGGATAGCCAATGTAATAATCCTTCTTTCTTATTAATCATTCTGTGACGGTTGATCAATAATGAATCTGGATAGCACCAAAAACAAAAGTCTTATGGCTTTTGTTTTTTTGTTAGGGTACGAAAAATGGTACCAAAGATAGATATCGTAGACTCTTTAAAAGATAGATATAAGGTATATTTTGAAAAAATGTCTGTTTTTCAAGTAAATTATTATTAAAACACTAGAATAACGTTTATACTAGCTACATATAAAACTAAAAAGGAGATAAATAATGACTATAAATAAACAATTAATTAAAGATGATTTATACGAAGCAGTAAATGGTGAATGGTTAAAAACTGCCAAAATTCCTGATGATAAACCTGCGACGGGTGGTTTTAATGATTTAGCTGATGAAATTGATAAAACTTTGATGGCTGATTTTGAAAAAATGTCAGCTGATTCTAGTGTTAAAGCACCATTAATGCAAGAATTTTTAAACTATTATGCCTTAGCAGCTGATTTTGATCGACGTGAATCAGAAGGAACCTTACCATTGAAAAAAGTTTTAGCACCTTTAGAAAATTTAACAAGTTTAGCTGATTTCGATACTAAATGGGCAGATTTTGTTCGTGCGGGTTATCCAACACCACTTGGGTTTGATGTTGATGCTGATATGAAAAATGCTAAAATTAATGCTTTATTTGTGGCAGCTCCGAGTTTGGTTTTACCAGATAAAACGTATTATGAACGAGATAATTCACAAGCTGAAGGTTTACTTAAAGCATTTAGGGCGATGATGACTAAGTTATTAGTTGCTTTAGATTATAGTGAAGAAAATGCAAATCATGTTATTACAGAGGCACTAACTTTTGATCGTAACTTAGTGCCAAATGTCAAGAGTGCTGAAGAATCAGCTGATTATAGTAAAGCGTACAACCCACAAAGTTTCACAGAATTTAGTTCACAAAGTAGTAATTTAGATTTAAAATCAATTGTTAAAAATCTTTTAAATGGGAATGAACCAGAAAAAATAATTGTGACTGAACCTAAATTTTTATCATCTATTGATGAACTCGTGAATACAACTCATTTTACAGAATTTAAAAGTTGGTTAATTGTTAAAACAGTAGGGAGTCTTAGTTCATATTTATCAGATGACTTACGTGTTATTGCTGGTGAATACGGGCGTGCATTATCTGGAAGCAAGGCACCGAAAAAACAACAAAAGTTTGCTTATTATCTAGCCATGGGAACCTATAGTGGGGTTGTGGGCGAATATTATGGATATAAATACTTTGGTGAAGATGCTAAAGCAGACGTTCAACAGATGGTTGAAAAGATGATTAATGTTTATCAAAATAGATTGGCTACTAATAATTGGTTAACAAGTACTACACGTGATAAGGCAATTTTAAAATTAAGTAAATTAGGTATTCAAGTTGGGTATCCAGATAAAATTAACCCGCTTTATCAAAAAATGCACGTTAATATGGAAAAAACATTGCTAGAGAATGCAATGGCCTTTGATAAATTAGCCACTGAAGATATGTTTAGTAAGTGGGATAAACCTGTCGATCGTGATCTTTGGGAGATGAGTGCAGCAACAGTTAATGCTTATTATCATCCCTTTAAAAATATCATTGTCTTTCCAGCGGCTATTTTACAAGCACCATTTTATAGTTTAGAGCAGAGTAGTAGTGCTAACTATGGTGGTATTGGAGCAGTTATTGCGCACGAGATTTCACATGCTTTTGATAATAATGGTGCGCTATTTGATGAGTATGGTAATTTGAATAATTGGTGGAGTGAAGCCGATTTGACCCATTTTAAAGAATTATCACAACAAATGATTACTGAATTTGACGGAACTGAATTCGCAGGCCAAAAAGTTAATGGGACTTTAACAGTTTCTGAAAATATTGCTGATGCTGGTGGGCTTAGTTGTGCACTTGAAGCGGCTAAATCTGAAGACGATACTGATTTTGAAGCATTTTTCATTAATTGGGCACAAGTATGGCGAATGAAGGCTTCAACACAGTATATGCAATTGTTATTATCAATTGATGTTCATGCCCCTGCTAAGTTGCGTGCTAATATTCAAGTTCAAAATTTAGCAGAATTTTATGATGCCTTTGATATTGTTGCAAGTGATGCAATGTATAAAGCAGTCGATGAACGCGTTAATATTTGGTAAATGATTAATTAAGACAAATTAAAAGGACATTATCAAAATGATAATGTCCTTTTTGCTGCGATTGTTTATCCGTAATACTTAAAGGTAGCATATTATAATACTTCGTTCTCTGTAATTTTTTCTTCCAAAACGTTGAAATTATATTCAGAAAGTTCATTTAAGCCATTTTTACTCTCATCAAAGAAAGCAGTTAAACTTTCAGATAACATTAGATTGATAACACGACCAGCTTCAAATTGAACTAAGATAACTGGAATATGAGCTTCTACTGCCATACCAACTTCAAACATAGTACCAGAGTCAGGTTCGTTATCTTCGTCTTCTTTGTAGTCTAAGATAGCAACAACAACGTCTGCGCGATGAACTTGGCGTGTGTCAGCTAAATAAACTGCACGTTGCCATTGTTGACTGAATTGTTCATATTGTTTACTTTGATTATCTTGGGGCAAGTAAATATTGTCACTATCAATTGTTTTGTTCTCTTTTAATGCTGCAACAACTTGAGAAACACGTTCACGTTGTTTGTCGCTAAAAAATGGACCTGCTAAATAAACTTTATTCATTAATATCGTCTCCTGGAATATATATTTGCTTTTTTAAGTATAGCATGACATTTTAAAAATGGGCACAAAAAAAGAAGACAATGAAGTCTTCTTTTTCAATTTCTAAACACCGTAAACGAATTGACCTGAATTAAAGTGGTCAGCTGAAATAACGTAAACGTTACCACTATTACGTAAAGTAAAGTTAGCTAAATCATTTAATAAGTTATTGGTTGTTTTTCCAGGTTCAGTATCGATAATTTGACCATCACTAATTAAACCAGGGAATACAGCGTCTTCGTTAATTAATAAAGTATTAACACGATGTTGCGTTAATAGAGCAAACAAATCGATTGGGTTTGTTTTGCTTGGATTAACTTCATCAAGTGAACGAGCACGATCCAATAAATGATCAATTGTTTGATTGATTAAAATTTGATTTTGATCTAACAAATCTTTTTCAATTTCTGTAGTTGTTAGGGCACTAGGTGATTTTTTAATTGTAATTTCTGAATTAACTGATTTTAATTTTGTTAATTCATGGAATAAGCTTTGATTTTTAGGTAGTCCAATAAGGAAAAGACGTTTATAAATTAATTCGGGATGGGTAACTAGGAATTTTTCAATTGCCAAGTAGTAATTTCTATTATCAATCGCTTTTTCTTCATCCTTAGTATTTAACCCATGGAGGGCGCCAGTAGGGCCATGAGTGGTCGTGGTATCTGTACTTTCAGGACCAAGAGTTGATACCATGTCGATAGGAGCATCCTCTGGGAGTTCTTGTTTCAATAAGACACCTTCTTTGAATTGATGTAATTCAAATGAATCACGGTGTAAGCTTAGGATTGTTCCTGATAATTTTGTTGCTTGTTGAGCTAATAAAGGTAAAGTGTATGCTTCAGGACCAACAATAACTTTATCTACTTCAATAGCGTGATTTAAATTAAATTTAAAGTAATCGTTAGGTGTTAAGTAAAGTGCGATACTAGGGAATTGACCGATTTTATCTGCAATTTCATTAATAAAATTAACCAATTGTGTTTCAATTAGTTCCCAAGTTTTCTTAGGTACATCCGAATGAGCTTCTTTGGCAGTTTTTAAACTAGTTTTTAGTTTTAACTGATTCTTCGCAGCAAAATTAATACCTGGATATGTTTTGATAAAGATTGATACAATGGGTTCTTCTTTGATTGTGAGTAATTTTTTCAAATTGTTATGCATTGACATAATGGTTCCCCCTTTATATGATTACCTTTAGTATAACATCATGAAAACGGTTATCCAACTTATATGGTTACGTTTTCATAAAAGGAGTAAATATGATTTATTTAGAAAAAGATAACAAAAATATTAAAAAAATGGAAGCTTACATGAAAAATAATTTTTCTTACTTAGGGATTAAGACACCAAGTCGACGTGAACTAACAAAGGACTTGATGAAAGAATCTAAGAGTTGGCCTCTAGAAGAGTTAATCTCACAAATTTTAGCTTATTATGGTCGTGAAGAAAGAGAGTATCAATATGTTGCAATCGACTTAGCACAAAAAAATCTTAAACGATTGACGGTTGATGAAGTCCAAGTATTGGTTGAGTTAATTAAGGTTAAACCATGGTGGGATTCAGTAGATGCTTTACGTAAGGTTATTAGTGACTTTTTAAAATTAAGTCCGATAAATTTTAACGATATTAGTAAGCAATTTGAAAACCATGATAATTTCTGGATGCGTCGTGTGGGTATAAATCTTCAGTTAGGCTATCGTGAAGAAACTAATCTAGCTTACTTATCAAAGATGATTTTGAATGATAGAACAACAGATGAATTTTTCATCCAAAAAGCGATTGGTTGGTCATTACGTGAGTATGCTAAGACTGATGAAAATTGGGTTATAACTTTTATTGAGAGCCATGATCTATCAAAGCTAGCTGTGCGAGAAGGACTTAAACATGTGAAGACAAAATAAAAAAGACTGATTTTATTCAGTCTTTTTTGCTTATTTTAAGGTTAAGAATTTATCTCCGGCAAGGTCTCTGTAGAAATTTGCTTTAATTGCTTGTTGATAAGGCATGTACCAAATATAACCAATTCCAAGTGTCACGATTGATAATAGGTACCAACCAACCAGACTTAACTCTATTACGAATAAATCAAATTTGTGTCCGTTCATTAATTCACGGCTTAACGTTATTTTTTTATTAATACTGATGTCAGGATGATTTGGGTTATCTGTTAAGTCTTTGTTAATCATAAAGACTTGTGAATAAGAATAGTATTTAATAATTCCTGGGACAATAAGCAAGAGAGTCCAAAGTGTACTATAAATGGTTTTGAGAATGGCGATACCAATAGATGGGAAAAATAATTCATTTGAGAAAACTTGGAAACTTTGTGTAAATGCATGTTCTGGTGTTTTTTGTGAACTGACCCAAGTTAAGAATGTATATGAAACACCTACAAGTAGAATTTGAAAAATAAGATAAAGAACAACGACAGTTGCTGAAATTATAGGACTGATAGCTGATGATTGGTTATTATTTTCAGTAGAATATAAATTCATAATGTCTGCGTACTCAGTAGAATATAAGCGAGAATAAACAATAAAAATAAGGATTGCTAGTAAGCTAACTAGGATAGCTGACTTCCAGTGTCCTTTAAGTAATGCCTTTGATTCAGATTTCAGTTGTTGTCTCGTTTTTAGTGGTTTTTCCATGATGTGTGTCTCCTTAATTGTATATGTTTTAATAATATTTTAAGCATACATTAAACCAAATATTAAGTCTATACTGACAGATTGAGAATGTGAGTATTTCAATATTTTTAGACGGTATAAAAGTGAAACAAACCAAACTTTTTGTTAGATTGTAGTAAGATGAATAGCGTAATCTATATTAATGGAAGAAGAGTGAGCTAATGGTAAATAAAATGAAGGCCATCGCAGCATTTGGAAAATTTCCGACAGAAGATAAAAATGCATTACGAGATGTCAAAATCGATAAACCGACACCTGAAAATCATGATATTCTTGTGAAGGTAACGGGTATTTCAGTGAATCCAATAGATTATAAATCAAGAATGTTAATTGATTCTGAAGAAAAATTACTTATTTTAGGTTTCGATGCAATCGGGGTCGTCTCTGAAATAGGATCAGAAGTAACACAATTTAATAGTGGTGATAAGGTTTTTTATTTAGGTGTCAATAATCGTTCAGGAAGTAATGCTGAGTATCAGCTAGTTGATGAACGACTAGTTGGAAATGCACCCAAGAAAATAACAGACAGTGAAGCAGCCGCTATGCCACTAACAGGTGTAACAGCATGGGAAGCATTATTTGAAAAATTAAATTTCATTCCAGAGAAAAATGCCAATAGTGGAAAATCAGTTTTAATTATTAATGGAGCTGGTGGTGTAGGCTCTATTGCTATTCAACTTGCTAAATGGGCTGGTTTGACTGTTATCACGACCGCTTCAAGATTAGAAACGAGCGATTGGGTTAAAAAGATGGGCGCTGATATTGTCATTAATCACCGAAAAGATTTGAAGAAACAATTAGTTAAATTAAATATTAATGAAGTTGATGGTATTCTAATATTGCACTCAACAGAAACTTATTTTGATTTAGCAGCAGATATCATCAGACCTCAGGGTATTATTACTTCAATTGTGGGCACATCTGATAATTTACCAATTGGTAAATTAAAAAATAAAAGTAATGAGTTTAAATGGCTAACAGTTTTTACTAAAGGTGTATATTACACGGCAGATATGAGCTCTCAAGGTAAAACATTAAATCGCTTAGCCACGTTATTAGATGAAGGCAAACTAAAATCAACGATGACTAAATCATTGGTGGGGATTAACGCCGATAATTTACGAACGGCTTCTGAAGTTGTTGAAAATGGTAAGATGATTGGAAAGTTTGTAATAACTGGTGAATTTAACGCGGAGGTATAAGCTATTGAGTAAAAAAGAAATTAGAAAAATGATTATTAACAAGATGGTTGATTTGGCAAAAAATAAGGTCCTTGAAAAAAGGAATCAGGAGAAGGCAATTATTGATAAAGTTTTACAATCTGAAGAATGGGAATCGGCTGATTCAATCGGATTAACAATTAGTCAATCGATTGAGTTTAGTACTAACGAATTACTATTGGCGGCACTGTCTCAAGGTAAGAGGGTGTATATACCAAAAACGATGCCTGAAAAGCAACTTGCATTTTTACCTTACTTATCTATTGAACAGGTGCTTATAAAAAGTGATTATGGACTATTAGAACCTGAATATAATGTTGCACTTGAAAAGAATAATTTAGATTTAGTGATTGTACCAGGAGTTGGGTTTAATTTAGAGAATAATCAAAGGATTGGCTTTGGCGGTGGTTATTATGATCGGTATATTGCAAAATATCAACCAAAAACAATTTCACTTTGTTTGGACGTTCAAAATGTAATTTCTGAGAAATGGACAAGTAATCAGTTTGATATTAAAATTGATAAAATTATTACAGTATAAGTTCTATTTGAATAAATCCTTAACAAAATACAGTTTAATAATATTATTTACATTAATATACGAATATAGTAAAATTGTAATTGCTCATTAATGAGATAAACACGAACAAATGTATTTATGAAAAGGAGATTTAAAATGATTAATCGCATTAAATCATATTTTGAAATTGATCAGTTACATACAACGGTTAAACGCGAAATGTTAGCTGGTTTTACAACGTTTATATCAATGGCTTACATATTATTTGTTAATCCTACGATTTTAAGTGCTTCGGGGATGGACAAAGGGGCAGTATTTACTGCAACTGCATTATCAAGTGCTTTAGGCTGTATTTTAATGGGTATTTTAGCTAAATACCCAATAGCAACAGCTCCCGCATTGGGTATTAATGCCTTTTTCTCATATTCAGTTGTTATAGGTATGGGAATTCCATGGCAAACAGCTTTAGCAGGTGTATTTGTAGCATCACTAATTTTTATTTTAATTACTATTTTTAAACTACGCGAAATGATTATTAATGCTATTCCAAGTAACTTAAAATACGCTATCTCAAGTGGTATTGGTTTATTTATTGCTTTTATCGGTTTACAAGATGGTGGCTTAATTATCGCAAACAAATCCACAGTTGTGGGCCTAGGTCCATTGACCGTTGGTACAACATGGTTAACAATCTTTGGCTTAATTGTTACTGCAATTTTAATGGTTAGACGTGTTCCAGGTGGTATTTTTATTGGGATGTTTGCAACAGTTATTCTAGGATTCATCACAGGATTAATTAAAATGCCAACACAAGTTGTTGCCGGTGCCCCAAGTTTGGCCCCAACATTTATGCAAGGCGTTAAACATATTAGTGATATTAACACGGTTCAGTTATGGGTAGTCGTTTTAACCTTCTTGTTAGTTACTTTCTTTGATACTGCTGGAACACTTGTTGGGTTAGCTCAACAAGCCGGATTCATGAAAGACAATAAAATGCCTCGTGTCGGTAAAGCTTTAGTTGCTGATTCAACAGCAATGCTTGCTGGCTCTGTTTTAGGAACATCTCCAGTTGGTGCATATGTTGAGTCTTCAGCAGGTATCGCCGTTGGTGGACGCTCAGGTTTAACGGCTGTTACAACTGGATTATTATTTATTGTCGGGATATTTTTCTCGCCATTATTATCAGTTGTAACAACACAGGTCACTGCTCCAGCATTAATTATTGTTGGTGTATTGATGGCACAATCTTTAACAAAAATCGAATGGACAAAAATGGAAATTGCAATTCCAGCATTTTTAATTGTAATTGGTATGCCATTAACTTATAGTATCTCTGACGGGATTGCTTTGGGAATGATTTTTTATCCAATTACAATGATTGCTGCTGGTCGTCGAAAAGATGTTCATCCAATCATGTACGGACTGTTCTTTGTGTTCTTACTTTTCATGTGGATTTTAAATGTTTAAATAAAATAGCAAACGTAAATGACAGATCTACTATAAACATGGTATTATTTAGACTAAGAGTTTAAAGCGAACAAAAATAATACAATAGGAATGGAGAATATGATGACAAGCGAAAAGATACACATTGGATTACTTTTTGGTGGTAATTCATCAGAACATGACGTTTCAAAACGTTCAGCACATAATATCTACGATGCAATGGATAAAAATAAGTACGAAGTTAGTTTATTCATGTTTACAAAGGAAGGTGTACTACTTGGAGATGCTGCTTCACGTCGCATTTTTGATGGCGAACCAGAAGCAAAAGTTGTTGAAGATGTCTTACCAACAATTGATTTTACAAATCCGTTAGCTAATATCATGAGTTTAACTGAAGTTAAAGATATTGATCTTTTTTATCCAGTTATTCATGGTAATATGGGTGAAGATGGTACAATTCAAGGATTATTTAAACTTTTAGATAAACCATATATTGGTAGTGATGTTCGTTCATCAGCAATTTCATTTGATAAAGATTTAACTAAGAAAATGTTAACGTTAAATAATATCAGAAATACTAAATATTTGGTTGTTAAGGCCAACAATCGTGCTGAAATGACTTACGCACACATTAGTAAGGAACTTGGAGAAGTTGTTTTCATTAAACCAGCTAACCAAGGATCATCAGTTGGTATTCATAAGGCACATAACGAAAAAGAATTCCTTGAAGGTATAGAAGATGCATTTTTATATGACACAAAGCTTTTAGTTGAAGAATCAATCGAAAATCCTGATGAAATTGAATGTTCAATTCTTGGAAATACTGATTTAAAAGCTTCAAAATTAGGTGCAGTTATCGTACCTAAATCTGATGTATTTTACGATTACAATAATAAATTCGTTGATGCTTCAGGTGTGGAATTTGAAATGCCTGTTGAATTACCAGATGAATTAACAAAAGAAATCCAAGACATGTCATTACGTGCTTTTGAAGCATTGGGTTGTCGTGGTTTAGCACGAATTGATTTCTTAGTTAAAGATGGTATTCCATATCTTGGTGAACTAAATACGTTACCTGGATTCACAAACATTTCGCTTTATCCACAATTGTGGGAAGTTTCAGGAATTGGTTATTCAGAATTAATTGATAAATTAATCCAATTAGCATTCGACGAACATGCCGCTGTTAAAGAATTACATTATGACTTTACTGAATTACCTGAAATCTAAATTTTAAGAAGATTATTAGTCTGGAGACAGCACTAGTAATCTTTTTTATTTGAGTGAAGGAGAGAATAGAATATGGAAAGATGCCCATGGGCCCAATCGGGTAATCAGTTAATGCAAGATTATCATGATGAAGAATGGGGAAAGCCGCTTTATGGCGATCAACAACTATTCAGATTATTGAGTTTAGAATTAATGCAAGCAGGGTTGAGCTGGAAGACCGTTTTAAATAAACGTAATCATTTTAATCACGCTTTTGAAAATTTTTCAATTTACAAAGTTAGTCAATTTGATGAAGATAAAATTGCGGAACTAATGGAAAATGCAGATATTATTCGAAATAAGCAAAAAATTATCGCTATTATCGCGAATGCACAGGCGATCATAAGAATGAACCAAGATGGGCAATCATTTGATTCATTTTTATGGGAATTTGTAGCAAATAAACCAATTAATAATCTCTGGCGACATGCAGAGGATGTTCCAGCTGAAACCGACATTTCAAAAAAGTTATCTAAAGAATTGAAGAAATTAGGGTTTAAGTTTGTTGGTCCTAAAATTATTTATTCATTGATGCAAAGTATGGGTATGGTAGATGACCATATTACTTTATGTAAATTCAAGACAAAATAAAAAGAAATTAACCAATTATGGCTAATTTCTTTTTTTATTTTTTAAGATTATTTTTAAGAGCAGGTGTGTTATTTAAATCTGTTCGAACAACTAAGACATCAGAAACAGCAACTCGAGTTACGTATTCTGTAACTGAACCAATTAATAATCGTTCGACTGCATTCAATCCAGTAGCGCCGATCACAATTAAATCAATATCTAAATTAATAGGAACATTTTTAGCAATAACTACTTTTGGAGAACCATACTCAATTGAGTAGTCAACATTCTTAAGACCAGCTGCTTTTGCTTGTGCAATATACTTATTCAATGTCTCTTTTGCTGTATCACTAACTTGTTCAACCATTGACGTATCAAAACTTGAGATATTTTGGAATGCTCTAGTGTCAATAACATGCAAAAGATGAAGTGTAGAATCTTCGCCATTTCTTAAAGCTACTTGTACTGCTTTTTCGAATGCTAATTTTGCTTCATCAGAACCATCTACAGGAACTAAAATATTTTTATATTGTTGTAACATGGTCGGCCACCTCTTTCTTTTATATACCTCTATTTTACGACAAAACGAATGAAAATAGAAGTAAAAACGGTTACAAAGTTAGATTAATGCATAAAAAAAGATAAAATAATTGTTAAAGCACCAACCGTAAGGCAGGCTAGAGTAACTAGTATCCCACAAAATATGGGTATAAAAATGATTACTGAAATTAAGCCAACTAAGCTTTCAATACAGATAATTAACCCAAAGACAAGTAGTATTGAGCTTAGCACCTGGTTTGACTCAGGTTTAAATATCATAAAATTTTTGTTGCGATGTGAGAATAAGTAATAGCCGATAGTCAAGAGTAAGAGTGAAAGAACGGCTAAAAGTATCCGAATTAACATTTAAAGACTCCTTTATTCTTAATAAAAAAAGTCTGAGCAAACATAGTTTGCCCAGACCATCAAAGCAAAAGCTTTGGAATATCCGCGTAGTGCCGTTAATCATCTTCGTGAGTTGAGCCCGCAGTGAAGCAGGTGGCATCGACTGTACTAGCCTCTAACTACCAAGTGAAAAGGCTTGAAATTAGCTAGCCTATCAAGTTGACGCCTAGGTATAATTATTTGTTCGGTCAACATTCTAATAAGATAACGCGTACACTTCAGAACTTCATCTTTAATATAGCACAGACTTTTAAAAGGTGCAACAATTATGATGTAAGCGGCAACAAATCATCTTTTTGATGGATGTAATTTACTATATTGTTCTTTAAGTCCTTGTTCATAACGCCCGTTTGCTTTAGGCTCATAATAATTAGCATCTTTCAATTTATCTGGAAGATATTGTTGGGCAACCCAATCATTTGGATAGTTATGTGGAAATTTATAACCAATACCATGACCTAAATCTGCAGCACCTTTGTAATGTGAATCTTTTAAATGAGCAGGAATATCTCCAAAACCACCTTTTTCAATATCAGCAATTGCATTATTTATGGCAACATTTGCCGAGTCTGATTTGGGTGAGAGGCAGAGATCAATTACTGCGTTAGACAGAGGTATTTTAGCCTCTGGAAAGCCAATTTTTTCTGCCGCCTGTACAGCAGTTAAGGTTCTAGCACATGCTGCAGGGCTACTTAATCCGACATCTTCGTATGCCATTGTGATTAAACGCCTTGCAATTGTAGGTAAATCACCAGCAAGAATTAAACGTCCTAAGTAATGTAAAGCCGCGTTAACATCGGAACCTCTTACTGATTTTTGAAAAGCAGAAATAACATCATAGTGAGCATCGCCATCTTTATCATGGGTTAATGCTTTTCTTTGTAGACACTCTTCTATGACTGATAGTGATAAGGTAATGACACCTGAACTATCAGGTGGGGTTGACTTAGCAGCTAGTTCAAGTGCATTCAAAGAACTACGTAAATCTCCGTTGGTTGCTCGCGCTAAGTGTAACCGTGCATTAGCTTCTAAATTAATATTAAGATTTCCGAGACCAATATTTTTATCTACTAGTGCACGATCAAGTGCAGTTTCAATATCATTTTCGTCTAAAGGTTTAACTTCAAAGATTTGTGTTCGACTTCTAATAGCTGGATTGATGGTAATGTAAGGATTTTCTGTTGTTGCACCGATTAAAATAATTTGGCCACTTTCTAAGTGGGGTAATAAGAAGTCTTGTTTAGGTTTCGTTAATCGATGGATTTCATCTAAAAGTAAAATAACAGTACCGCTCATTTTTGCTTCTTCAGCTACGATTTCAAGGTCTTTCTTAGAATCAGTTGCAGCATTTAATTTACGAAATGCATACTGAGTTGATCCGGCAATAGCACTGGCGATACTCGTTTTACCAGTGCCAGGTGGTCCGTATAAAATCATAGATGAAAGCAGTTTTGCTTCGACCATTCGTTTGATAATTTTACCTGGACCAACAAGGTGTTGTTGGCCAACGACTTCTTCAATTTTAGTTGGTCGCATTCTGAATGCAAGTGGTTGTAACATATGTGGCTCCTTTCACGTTGATTACTAAAGAATAGTATAGCATATTGCATAAATTTAATTGGCACAATGGATTGCAAATATGAAGGATTAATTCAAATATTTGGTACAATGTAATAGACAAATGAGGAGGCACAATGATATGAAACTAGATGCAATCGGATTACAAATTCAGGAAGAAAAGCTCGCACCTCTACTTAGAAAATCGTTGATAGGATTAGAGCGAGAAACTCAAAGAGTGAAGAATACGGGAGTGCTGAGTTCAACTGATCATCCTGAATCATTAGGAGATAGATTTAAACATCCTTATATAAAAACAGATTTTGGCGAATCACAAATGGAATTTATCACGCCACCAATTGAGGGGGCTGATAATGTTATTAACTATCTAGATGCCATTCAACAAGTCGCAACACAAGAATTGGATAGTGATGAACAGTTATGGCCATTGAGTTCAATTCCTAAATTACCAGTGGATGAATCTAAAGTAAGAATAGCGCATCCAGATGAATTAGGATTTATATACCGAAATAAATTAGCAGAAAAGTATGGAAAAAAACGTCAACTTTTTACGTCTGTACATCTTAATTTTAGCTTTCCAGAAAAAGTAATTCAGATTTTATTTGATTCTGAGTTTCATAGTTATTTTAATTCTTATATAGAATTTCATAATTACGTCTATTTAAAAATTGGACGCAAATTTATGGAAAAGAGTTGGCTTACAACTTACTTGTTTGGAGCAACACCAATTGTTGAAAGTACTAATTATAATGCTTGTCATCCGGTTAGAAGTGTTAGAAACAGTGAATTTGGCTATACCAATATTGATAGTTCAGTTCAAGCTTCTTATCGATCAATTAACTCATACGTTACGTCACTTAATAAGATGGTCCAGAATGGTAAATTGTTATCATTTTCTGAATATTATGGAGATGTACAATTTAAATCAGCTACTAAAAAGGAAGATACATTAATTTCATCTGGTGTTAATTATATTGAACTCCGTGGATTTGATGTTGATCCATTTTCTCGTGTTGGTATTCAAGGTGACACAATTAAGTTTATTCAATTATTAGCGGCTTACTTTCTAATGACGCCAGATATGGCAGAAAATGAAGTTGATGATATTATATTTAAAGCGAAACAATTAAAAAATGAGGTGGCAATAGAAGACCCTAAAACAACCTCGATTGTTAAAAATGCTGCAATAAAACTGCTGAACGAATTAATTTTATTTAATGATAATTTTTATCTAGATAAAAATTTAGAGGATACATTAGTTCAATTTAAATTACAATTTGAACGACCTGAATTGAGTCTGAGTGCAAGGATAGTTGATGAAGATATTAATAAATCGTTGGCTGATTTTGCAATGGAACAAGCAAAATCTAATAAGATAAAGTATCAGTCACAGTTAAGTTCATTGATTGGCTTTAACTGTTACTCGAAAAATACGCAGCTTATTTTAGCAGCGTTGATAAAAAGAGGGTCTTATTTTGATCTTGTTGACAGTGATTTGGACGTCATACGGGTGAACGGACATCTTCTGCAAAATGGGGTAATTTCTGATTTAGATACCAGTGTTTTAAACAAAATTGCATATGACAAGCAAACAACTAAAAAAATATTGGGCAACCTTGATATTAAAGTTCCTAGTAGTATTAATGTACACACTTTAGATGAAGCTATGAACTATTATGCAGATGTAGTCAACAAAGCATTAGTTATTAAGCCAAGATTCATAAAGAGCAGTCAAGCAACACATGTATTTCGAGTGGCTCCGACGTTAAGCGAGTATAAAGAAGCCGTTAAACGTATCTTATCAATTGATACACAAGTTTTAATTGAAGAAATTACTGTTGGGTCAGTCTATCGATTTATGATTGTAGGTGGCCATGTAAAGGGTATTGTTGAAAGATTACCAGTTAGTGTAGTTGGCGATGGACGAAAGACGTTGGCACAGTTAATTACAATAAAAAATGCACAAGTAGAACGTACTAGTCAAGGTCCATGGTATCCGCTTAAATTGTCAGAAGTTGAACATCAAACAATAGCATCACAAGGTATTACTGAATCAACTGTTATTTCAAGAGGGTCTGAAGCAATCATTAGATATGATAGTAATTTTTATTCGGGTGCAAATCAAAATGAAGTTAGCAATCAAATGGACGAATCATATATAGCGTTAATTGAAGGTTATGCAAAACGTTTAAAAATGACGATGGGGGCAGTTGATGTGGTTATTCCTAACTTGTATATAGCATATGACTATAGACATAGGGATGCTTTAACCGTTCTTTCAATTGAAACGGCTCCTGATTTATCGATAAATTCGTTTCCTAATTTTGGAGATAACCAGCCTATTGCTAATGAAATAGTAAAGATTTTAGAAACCAAATAAAAAACTTAAACTACACTTAATATAAAAGTGTTAGTTTAAGTTTTTATGCTAATCGAATAAATTTTCAAAAAATGATTTTTTCTTTTCTGGCGTTTCAACTTGTATAATTGGATATTTTTCATTAATATCAATAACAGATTCATTAATCGCATTTTTTTCAGAAGCGACAACTAGCCCCATAATTTCAACCCCATCAGGAGTATCATTATTTGATGTTAATGTAAATTTAACATCATGCTTATGCGTTAAGGTGATGTATGGGGCTAATATATTCTGATCAATTGTACCATTAAGTAGAACATGATAGTCGGGATGTTCAAGTAGTTCTTTTTCAAATCCAGCCATATTTTTAGATGCTGTTACCTCAGCAACAGTCATTGCTAGGCTGACCCGCTCTCTAAATGTCCCTAAGTACTTTCTTTGTTCATCGGGATGAAGTTGAGGTGTTCCGTAAAGGCCAGATTGAAGATGTGGATCTAAGTTATTTTCAGTCATGGAGTTGACCACCTTTCAGTAAGTTATGAATTTAGCATACCATGTTTGATACAAAAGGAGAGAGCGAAATGTTTATAAAAGATGATTTTTTAATTTTTAAAGATCAAACATTAGACGGACGATTAAAAAAAATAAAGACAATTATTGATCCCAAATTCGAAAAGGTGGGAGCTGAACTACTACCTTTTTTAGAAGAACAATTAGGAATTAAAATGTATTTGCACATTGCAAAACATGCTAGAAGATCAAAAAATCCACCGCCTGATACTTGGATGGCTTTTAGCGAGAATAAACGTGGCTATAAAATGATGCCACATTTTGAAATTGGTTATTGGGATGATCGGTTATTTATCTGGTTATCTGCATTAGCAGATATTAAAGACAAAAGCTTGTATGAAGAGGGCGTTTCTGAATCAATAATAATGATTCAGAAACTAGAAGATACTTTCGTGTGGTCAGTGGATCATACAAATAAAGAGACGGGTACTTTAGCAAACACAATAACACTTACTGATAGTCAAAAGTGGAGTAGTGTACAAACTAAAGAACTATTGATTGGACAGAATTTAGCTATTGAAGATGAGTTTTTTAGCTTAAATGAATATAAACAACTAAACGACTTGAAAAATACATTACTGCCACTAATTGAAATCTATAAAATATGGACAAAAAAAACATCTCATTAAGAATGAGATGTTTTTTAATTTGAAATTATAATTTGTTGTAGTATTCAACGATAAGTGATTCGTCGATATCTGCTTCAAGTTCTTCACGTTCTGGTAAACGAGTTAATGAACCCTCTAATTTATCAGCATCAAATTGTACGAATTGTGGACGGCCAACTAATGCTTCCATTGCGTCTTTAACAATTTGTAAACTCTTTGATTTTTCACGTAATGAGATTACTTGACCGATTTCAACTGCGTATGAAGGAATATCAACGCGGTTGCCATCAACAGTAATGTGACCATGGTTTACCAATTGACGAGCTTGGCGACGAGTAGAAGCCAAACCTAAACGATAAACAACGTTGTCTAAACGACCTTCAAGTAAGATCATGAAGTTAACACCATGTTTACCTTCGCGAATTGTACCAGCTTTAATAAATAAGTTAGCAAATTGACGTTCTGATAAACCGTACATCATACGAAGTTTTTGTTTTTCTCGTAATTGTAAACCATATTCTGATAATTTACGGCGATTGTTTTGACCATGATCACCGGGTGCATAAGGACGACGAGCTAATTCTTTACCAGTACCTGTTAAAGAAAGACCTAATCGACGTGAAACTTTCCAACTTGGGCCAGTATAACGTGACATATATAAATTCCTCCAATATTTGTTTTGGAGTAAAATAATCCTTTGTGAACTTAGTATTCGTGCAGTTTGTTTTGCAATGTTCACCTTTGCAGCTGAAAGGGTACTAATTGAACCAAGACAATTGGGCAACAAACTGTTGACGAGCTTACCGTCCACCGCTGCATTATTTTACACAAGACTCATCATACTGTCTTTTTAAACTAATGTCAATTTGTTTTCACGTTTGTTTACATAATAAAAAGAATGTATATAATTAATAACATTAATTTCTATAAATAATAGATAAAAGCTAGTGAACGCTTTAAAGGTCTATGATATAATGATTAGAAGCATAAAATTTGAATGTGAAAAGTAAATATAAATTTTAGTAAGCTAAAGGCGGGATTAGGATATGACACAGATTTTTGTTGGAATAATAGTAGTAGCCATTATTATCTATGCAACAGCGTTTTTTCTTCAGAAACGCAATGAAAAAAAATTCGAAACATTTCGTGATCAAGTAAAGGTTATTGCTCATTCTGAAGTTGAACAACAGCTTCAGTTAACGAAGGATTTGGGGTTAACAGGTGAAAGTCTTAAAACATTTTCAGCATTACAATCAGACTTTAAAGAAGTGCAAAATGCAAAATTGCCTAAAATTTCGACACAAATTAATGAAGCATATGAAGCAAACTCGAAATATCAATTTCTTTCTAACCGTCAATTAGCGGCAGAAATAGAAGTAAAATTAATTTCAAGTGAAAAAACACTTAAAGGGATTGAAAAAGCATTAACGTCGTTGAAAGAAAGTGATGAAAGTAATCATCAAGCTGTTGATTCACTTGAAAAAAAATATCAGGATTTACGTAAAACATTATTATCAAAGAACTTTTCGTATGGACCTAGTATCGATAAACTTGAGGATAAACTAACTGGTCTTGAAGATGATTTTGACCGTTTTTCAACATTAACGAGTGCTGGAGATCATGATACGGCTGAAAAAGTTTTAAGTAAGTTAAGAGAAGATACAACTTCGTTAGAAAAGATTCTTGATGAGATTCCACCACTATATAAAAGTTTGAAGAACGAATTTCCAGATCAACTTGCTGAATTACAATCTGGTTACATGAAATTAACGGATGAAAATTATAATTTTCCAGTGGGGGATGACATCCCTAAACAAATAGACGAAATTCAAACACGTGTTGACGAAACATTACTTAAATTAGAGAACCTAGAAGTAGCGTCAACAATTGTTGCAGTTAATGACATGGCTAATCAAATTGATTATTTATATGATGTTATGGAAAAAGAGTTGGCCGCAAAAGATAAGATAGAAAAGCAAGAAGAAAGTTATCGTAAATTCATTGATCATGCTGAAAAACAAAGTCAAATGCTTTTAGTTGAATTAGATAGATTGGGTCAAAATTATGAATTAAGTCATAATGAATTAGAAGACGCGCAAAAATTAAATCAACAAATTAGGGACATTGATGCACAACATGATACTGATAAAGCGGTTATTGATTCTGGTGAAGCAATTTATAGCGAGATGGCTGAGCGAGTTGAACAAAACTCTAAGTTGTTAGAAAAAATTGAATCTGAACAACAAAAAATTGATGCTAGTATTCAGGATTTACGTAGCAATGAAAAAAAGGCCAGCGCAACAATTCAAAGATTTGATATTGAATTACATCAAATTAAAAGACAAGTTGAACAGGTTAATCTTCCAGGACTACCTAATGATTACTTAGATTTTTTCTATGTTGTTAGTGATGAAATTGAAGAAGTTGAAGTAGCAATTGGTAAATTAAGAATTAACATTGAAAAAATTGCAAAACAAATTATCGATATTGAAGCAGATCTTGAAAGTTTAGAAGATAAGACACACGATCTTATTGATAGTGCATCGTTATCTGAGAGTTTACTACAATATGCGAATAGATTTAGAAATTCGAATGAAGAGATTGCAATTGCATTTGAAAAGGCAAAGCAATTATTTAATAATGATTTTAATTATGCAGCTAGTTTGGAAACAATTGCGACTGCATTAGATAAAGTAGAGCCTGGTTCATATAAAAAAATAGAGAAACAATATTATGATAATATGGAAGACAGCTTTGAAATTGAATAGTAACTATATTAAGTGGGGACTAGGGCATTAATTTGTTCAGTCGCCACTTTTATATTCTATAAAGAAACACCAGGGATGAATAAAAAGTGTCAATCTGGTACGAAGTATATTATAATGAGAAAAGTATTTTTCAGAAAAGAAGGTAACTAATGATTTATTTTGATAATAGCGCAACAACAAAAATAACGCCCGAAGTTTTAGATACATATAATAAAGTTAGTGACCAAGTATGGGGTAATCCATCTAGCCTAAATAACTTAGGTGAGATAGCTCATAATTTATTAGAGCAGTCACGCCAACAGATCGCAAGCTTATTAAATGTATTTGAAGATGAAATATTATTTACTGGAAGTGGAACTGAAGGTGACAATTGGGTAATTAAAGGAACGGCTATGGCAAAAATGAACCATGGTAAGCACTTAATTACGACAACCGTTGAGCATCCTGCTGTTATGAATACAATGGCTCAGCTGGAACAGCTTGGTTTTGAGGTTACCTATTTGCCAGTTGATGATGAGGGGCGAATTAGTATTGATGATTTAAAGGCTGCTTTGAGATCTGATACTATTTTAGTTTCAGTTATGGCAGTTAATAATGAAATTGGAACCATTCAGCCTTTAGTTGAAATTGGGGACGTACTAAAAGATTATCCAACAGTTCATTTTCATGTGGATGCTGTTCAAGCCATTGGTAAAGGTGTGCAAGAAGCTTTTATGAGTGACAGAGTAGATTTTGTAACGTTCTCTGGGCATAAATTTCATGCGCCACGTGGAGTAGGGTTTATTTACAGTAAAAGAGGTCGTCACATTGAACCACTTCTTACAGGTGGTGGACAAGAACATAACTTACGTAGCGGAACTGAAAATGTACCTGCAATTGCTAGCATGGCAAGAGCATTGCGATTATTATTAACAGATGAAACTAAGATGGTGATGAAACAAAAAGCTGTTAAAGAATTAGTTTTCAACCATATTAGTAAGTTTGATAAGATTACAACTTTTTCAAAATTACAATCAAATTTTGCGCCACATATATTGTGTTTTGCAATTGAGGGTGTTCGTGGCGAATCAATTGTTCATGCATTTGAAAGTGAAGGAATATATATTTCAACTACAAGTGCTTGTTCATCAAAGAAAAATCAAGCATCTGGCACATTATTAGCAATGAATGTGCCAGAACCGCTTGCTAAATCAGCCGTTCGAATCAGTTTTGATGGAAATAATACGCTAGAAGAAGCAAAAGAATTTAATCGTATTTTTGATATTTTGTATCATAAATTTGAAAAAATTAATTCTAAATAATGAGAGGATGTCGACATGCAATATACAGAGATAATGGTTCGTTATGGCGAACTATCAACAAAAGGAAAAAATAAGAGGAACTTTATTGATCGCCTAGGAACAAACGTTCGAAATAGTTTACATGGTTTTGATGATTTAGTTGTTAAAGCAAATCGTGATCGGATGCACATTAATTTAAACGGTGACGACAGCGAATTAGTTATGCAACGTTTATCACAGGTTTTTGGGATTCAAAATTTTTCACCTGCAATTCGCGTTGAACAAGATATGGATTTAGTTAAAGAAACAGCTGTAGCAATGATTAGTGAGCAATTTGTTGAAGGGACAACATTTAAAGTTAACACACGTCGTTCTGATCATGATTTTGAATTAGATACTAATGAGTTGAATGACGAACTAGGTGGCTGGATTTTAGATCACGTGCCTGGCATTACTGTTAAAATGAAACAGCCTGATATTATTTTACGTGTTGAAGTTCGTTCAAATGGGATTTTCTTATCTTCTGAAACGCGTCAGGGTGCTGGTGGTTTACCCGTTGGTACTGCTGGTAAAGGGATGTTAATGTTATCAGGTGGAATTGATTCGCCTGTTGCAGGGTACCTTGGTATGAAACGTGGTGTTTCAATGGAGATGGTTCATTTCTTCAGTCCACCATATACAAGTGAACAAGCTTTAGCTAAGGCTAAAGAACTAACAGTTAAATTGACACCTTATGTTGGAACGATTCAATTTATTGAAGTTCCTTTTACTGAGATTCAAGAGCAAATTAAACATGATGTACCAGAACCATATTTAATGACCATAACACGTCGTTTCATGTTACGTTTAACTGAAAAAATTGCCGAATTACGTGGTGGATTAGCAATCTTTAATGGAGAATCATTAGGCCAAGTTGCTTCTCAAACACTTGAAAGCATGGTTGCAATTAATGACGTTACAACAATGCCAATTATTCGACCAGTCGTTTCAATGGATAAAAATGAAATTATTGATGTTGCTAAAAAAATTGATACATTTGAACTTTCAATTAAACCATTTGAAGATTGTTGTACAATTTTTGCCCCACCAGCACCTAAAACAAAGCCTCGTTTAGACCGTTCAAGGGAATTTGAAGCTCGTTTGGATATCGATGGCTTAATGGAACGTGCATTGGCAGGTGTCAAGGTTAGCAAGATTCGTGTTGGCGAAGAATATTTAAATGAAAATAGTGAATTATTCGCAGAATTACTATAGTAGCACTTTAAAAGATTAGACAAATCGGTCTAATCTTTTTTTGTCCAATCAAATAAGTCGCTTCTTAAACAGTAATTGAGTAAGATAGAGATAAATAAAGAAAGGGTGGTCAATTATGAAAGTAACTCGTCATGGTAGTGAAATGGATACAGTTGGGGAAGCACCAAAAGTAGGGGAAGTTTTTCCTACAGTTAATGCGTACGATGAAAATGATCAAGTTGTAACATTACCTAAAAGTACAGGTAAAAAATTAGTATTAAGTGTTGTTCCAAGTATTACGACAAGTGTTTGCAGTATAGAAACAAAACGTTTTAATATGGAAGCAGATAATTTTAGAGATATCGAATTTATTACCGTATCTGATGATTCAAAAGAAGATCAAAAAAATTGGTGTGCCGCTGAGGGTGTAAACAATTTACAATTGCTTCATGCAGATAAGGGGAATTTTGCGAAAGTTACTGGATTAGATGTTCCGGAATTTGGTCATATGGCTCGAATGGTTTTCATTTTAGATGAAACTGGACATGTTATTTATGAAGAACTGGTTACGGAAATCTCAAATGAGCCAGACTACGCTAAACTACTTGAAGAATTAAAAAAATAAAATATTGACGATTTTCAGAATAAACGCTAAAATGTGACTACAGACAAAGAATGAGAACACCAGTCATTTCAGAGATAAAATGCTAGGCTGAAACATTTTAATTAGACATTATGGTGGTAGCTCAGGAGTCGTTATTCTGAAATTAAGTAGGAATAACCGGACATTATTGTTCGTTAAAAAGTAATTAAGAGGGGTTAAAACCCAATTTAGGTGGTACCACGGCACTGTCGTCCTAAAACAGAAATGTTTTTTGATGACGGTGTTTTTTTATGCCTAAAATAAAATTGATAGATGAAAAGGAGAACTCATGACAAAAGAAGTTGAATTATCAACAAAATATGATCCAAGTCAGGTTGAACCTGGCCGTTATGAAGAATGGTTGAAAAAAGATTTATTTAAACCTAATGCTAATCCAGAAGCAAAACCTTATTCAATCGTTATTCCACCGCCTAATGTTACTGGTAAATTACATTTAGGCCATGCTTGGGATACAACATTACAAGATATTTTAATTAGACAAAAAAGAATGCAAGGCTTTGATACGCTTTGGTTACCAGGAATGGACCATGCTGGAATTGCAACACAAGCAAAGGTTGAAGCTAAACTAGCTGAACAAGGTGTGACGCGTTATGATTTAGGCCGTGAGAAATTTGTACAACAAGTTTGGGATTGGAAAGATGAATACGCTGATGTTATTCATAAGCAATGGGCTAAAATGGGATTATCACTCGATTATAGTCGTGAACGTTTCACATTAGATGACGGCTTGTCAGATGCCGTAAAAAAAGTCTTTGTTAATTTATATAATAAAGGATTAATCTATCGTGGCGAATACATTATTAATTGGGATCCTAAAGCAAGAACCGCTTTATCAGATATTGAAGTCATTCATCAAGATGATGAAGGTGCTTTTTATCATGTTAAATATCCATTCGCTGATGGTTCTGGATTTATTGAAATAGCGACAACACGTCCAGAAACGATGATGGGCGATGTCGCTGTTGCTGTTCACCCTGATGATGATCGTTACAAAGATATTGTTGGTAAAAAAGTCATTCTACCACTTGTTAACAAAGAAATTCCTATTATTACAGATCATTATGTTGATATGGCATTTGGGACAGGGATGGTTAAAATAACACCTGCTCATGATCCTAATGACTTTGAAGTAGGTAATCGCCATGACTTACCTCGTATTAATACAATGAATGAAGATGCAACAATGAACGAAAATGCTGGTAAATATGTTGGCATGGACCGTTTTGAAGCACGTAAAGCAATTGTTAAAGATCTTGAAGCTGAGGACTTAATGATTAAGATTGATCCAATTACACATAGTGTTGGTCATTCTGAAAGAACTGGCGTTCAAGTTGAGGCCCGTTTATCAACACAATGGTTTGTTAAAATGAAACCACTCGCAGAAGAAGCTTTGAAATTCCAACAAGGGGATGACAAAGTTGGATTCGTCCCAGAACGATTTGAAAATACATTTACACAGTGGATGGAAAATGTTCATGATTGGGTTATTTCACGTCAATTATGGTGGGGACATCAAATCCCAGCTTGGTATCATAAAGAAACTGGCGAAATGTACGTTGGTGAGGTTGCACCAACTGATATCGAAAATTGGGAACAAGATAATGATGTCTTAGATACGTGGTTTTCAAGTGCTTTATGGCCATTTTCAACAATGGGTTGGCCAAATACTGATGCACCTGATTTTAAACGTTATTTCCCAACTAATACGCTTGTCACAGGATATGATATTATCTTCTTCTGGGTATCACGAATGATTTTCCAAAGCTTAGAATTTACAGATGAACGTCCATTTGAACACGTTTTGATTCATGGATTAATTCGTGATGAGAATGGCCGTAAAATGAGTAAATCACTTGGTAATGGGATTGATCCAATGGACGTTATTCAAAAGTATGGAGCAGATGCACTTCGTTGGTTCCTATCTAATGGATCTGCACCAGGACAAGATGTTCGTTTTAGTTACACTAAAATGGATGCTTCTTGGAACTTTATTAATAAAATTTGGAATGCTAGTCGATTTGTTATTATGAATTTAGATGGTGTGGATAAAATTGAATTACCAGCTAAATCAGAATGGCAGCTTGCTGACAAATGGATATTAAGCCGATTAAATACAACTGTTTCTGAAGTTACACGCTTATTTGATGTCTTTGAATTTGGTGAAGCTGGTCGTGCTCTATACAATTTCATCTGGAATGACTTCTGTGATTGGTATATTGAAATGAGTAAAGAAAATCTTAATGGTGAAGATCTGACAGTTAAGCAAAATACACAACAAATTTTGGCTTATGTTTTAGATCAAACATTGAAATTGCTTCATCCAATTATTCCATTTGTAACTGAAGAACTTTGGTTAACAATGCCTCATGAAGGGGAATCAATTGTTGTTGCAGATTACCCAGTGGTTCATCCAGAATTTGAAGATGAACAATCAGTTATTGATATGAACAATTTAATTGAATTAATTCGTGCTGTTAGAAATAATCGTGCAGAAGTAAATGCACCTATGTCCAGTGCAGTTGATTTATTGATTAAAACAACTGATGAAAAAACAAAGATTATTTTTGAAGACAATCAAGAATTTATTCAACGATTCTGTCATCCTAAGGAACTTCAAATCAGTTCAAATGTTGTTGCTCCTAAGCTAGCAATGACGTCTGTAATTACGGGAGCAGAGATTTATATGCCACTTGCTGAACTAATTGATTTGAATGACGAAATTGTTCGTTTGGAAAAAGAAGTTAAAAAACTTGATGTTGAAGTTGTGCGTGGAACTAAAAAATTAGGCAATGAAAAGTTTGTTGCTAGTGCACCTGAGGCAGTAGTTACAAAAGAAAAAGAAAAATTAGCAGATTACCAAATTAAATTAACAGCAACTAAGGAAAGAATTTCTGATTTAAAAGCAGAAGTTTAATCTAACAAAATAGACTTATTTCGGGTACAATATACCTGAGATAAGTCTATTTTTTTTAGAAAGCGGGACGGAAAATTGATCACAACTTACGAAGAGGCACTCAATTTTATTCATGGGCGAACAAAATTTAAAAAAAGTCCATCTTTGAATAGAATGCGAGCATTTATGGAACGCTTAGATAACCCACAAGGTAATATCGCGATGATTCATGTTGCTGGAACGAATGGAAAGGGCTCAACAGTTGCATTTTTACGTGAATTATTAATTGCACAAGGGTTGAATGTAGGAACTTATACTTCACCATTCATTGTTAAATTTAATGAACGTATTTCCTTAAATGGACAGATGATTGATGATACCGCCCTTTTACATTTAGTAAATGTCGTGAAACCAGTTGTTGATCGAATGGATATTGAACTAGCCGATTTTGAGGGGGGACCAACTGAATTCGAAATTATTACTGCAATGATGTTTGTATACTTTGGCAGCATAAATCCTGTAGATATTGTAGTTGTTGAAACGGGCTTAGGCGGGAAGTATGATTCAACTAATATTATTGATCCAATTATTTCAGTTATTACAACAATTGGTCTAGATCATATGAAAATATTAGGTAATACAATTGAAAAGATAGCGCAACAAAAAGCAGGTATCATTAAACGTAATCGGCCTATTATCGTTGGTAGAGTAACTGATGAAGTCTTTAGCGTGATTAATAATGAGGCTAAATTAAAAAATAGTCCTATTTTTCGATTAGGAGTGGATTTTAATGCTAAATCTGAGGGAACAAAATCATCATGGGAAGAAATTTTAACGTATACGTCGAATAAATTGAATATTAAACAACTTTCTGTGCCATTATTAGGTGAATTTCAAGATGAAAATGCAGCAACAGCAATTGCTACTTTTGAGAAGGTTGCTGAAATTCAGGGATGGGCCATTAGTCCTAAATCAATTAGGCAAGGTATTTCAGAGACACGATGGCCAGGACGTTTTGAAAAAGTAAATGATGAACCGTTAGTTATTTTAGACGGTGCGCACAATAGCGCAGCAGTGGATCGGATTACGCAGTTGCTTAAAACGCATTTTCAAGATAAAGAAATCACAATTATTTTTGCAGTACTAGCGGATAAGCAAGGCAAACAAATGCTGGAAAAATTAGCTGCAGTTCCTCATGTACGAGTTATACTAACTCAATTTTCAGGGCCACGTCTAGTAAGCAAAATAGATGATTTCAACGTTAATAAGTTTGATAATGTCTCCATTCAAGAAAGTTGGAAAGAGGCATTAGTTCAAAGTGTTGGCGAAATGTCTTCTGATGATTTATTACTTGTGACAGGATCGTTGTACTTTATTTCGGAGGTTCGTAGTTATTTTGTATCAGAATAATTTAAATAAGTGAATTTCTCGTATTTAATAAAAAATAGGAGGAATCACCATGTCACTTATTTCTAGTTGCTCAAATGAATATCTACTGGAACAAATCCAAAAGTATCAATGTGATAATTTATCAGATAAAGAGCTTTTGACGGTTGTTTTTAGTTTATTATTAACGAACCCTAATGATGTTGGAAAGTGTGTTAATAATTTTTCTTCACGTTACCAATCTTTAAGCCAACTAAAAAAATGTTGTTTAAAAGATTATCAGTTATTGATGGATGGGAATAATCAGTCTACAGCATTACAATTACAAGCTATTGTTACACTGGGAACACGAATCAACAGTGAACCTCATTTTATTTGTGGACAAATCTGTTCAAGTCATGATGCTGGGGTTAGAATGGTTGCTGAGTTAGGTGGATTAAACCAAGAGTTTTTAATTGGATTATTCTTGGATACAAAAAATCAAATTGTAAAACAAGAGACATTGTTCATTGGAACTTTGAATTCAGCAACGGTCCATCCAAGAGATATTTTTGCAGTTGCATTAAAATATGGTGCAGCTAAAATTATATTGGTCCATAATCATCCGAGTGGGCATGTGACACCATCTAAGAATGATATTATTTTCTCTAAAAGAGTTGAAAAATGTGGTATTCTTATGGGAATTGAGCTGTTAGATCATATTATTTCGGGTAATACTAAATATCTTAGTATGAAAGAAGAGGGCGTCCTTTGATTATCAAGGGTGCTCTCTTGTTCTATGAAATTAGATATGATAAACTTAATAAGATTATGGATTCAAAATTAATTACCTTATAATAATTTAAGATAAACTTAATAAAAATTAGTAAATATTGAATGAAATCTCACTTTTGATTATGATATAATGTAAATACTACGAATAAAAGCGCCTAGAAGGCTGACGATGAAGGGAAGAAAGACTGTGTTTGGATTTGGAACAAAGAATATAGGAATTGATTTAGGAACAGCTAATACAATCGTGTATGTTGAGGGAAAAGGTATTGTTTTACGTGAACCTTCAGTCGTCGCTAAAAATGTTAAAACTGATGAAATTGTTTCTGTTGGAGAAGATGCTCGTGCAATGATCGGTCGTACACCAAGTAGCATTGTGGCTATTCGCCCAATGAAAGACGGTGTAATTGCTGATTATGACACAACAGTTGCTATGATGAAATATTACATTCAAAAAGCTTTAGGTAAATCTGCAGGTAAACCTTATGTAATGGTATGTGTTCCTAGTGGCGTTACAGAAGTTGAAAAACGTGCCGTTATTGATGCAACTCGTGTTGCCGGTGCGCGTGACGCCTACGTTATTGAAGAACCATTTGCTGCAGCAGTCGGCGCTGGATTACCAGTGATGGATCCAACGGGTAATATGGTTGTTGATATCGGTGGTGGAACAACAGATGTTGCTACAATTTCATTAGGTGGTATTGTTTCAAGCCGTTCTATCAGAATGGCTGGCGATAAATTGGATGAATCAATTGTGTCATATATTCGTCAAAACTTTAATTTATTGATTGGTGAAAGAACAGCTGAACAATTAAAAATGGACGTTGCATCTGCATCAGTTAAAGATGCTGCATCAATTGAAGATACAACTATCAGAGGACGTGATTTGATTACGGGTCTTCCTAAAACAGTTACTGTAAAAGCAACTGATATTGCAGTTGCTATTCAAGAATCTATTGCTGAAATCATTACTGCTATTAAGGAAACATTGGAAGAAACTTCTCCAGAAATTGCTGCTGATGTGATTGACCATGGTATTGTATTAACAGGTGGTGGTGCATTATTAAAAAACCTATCAGAAGTTATTTCTGAAGTTACAAAAGTGCCTGTTTTTATTGCTAATGAACCACTCGACTGTGTTGCAATTGGTACAGGTGAATCATTAAAAAGTATCGACGTCATGAAGAAAAGATAGATTTTAAAAATCACATAAGCTAAAAATGAAGAGGTTGGTGGTTTATTTATCCAGCCTCTTAATTTTTTAGTTAATTATAAGGTAAGTGGAGGATAGCGAACATGCAGAAATTTTTTTCAAATAGAAGACTAATCATCATTTTAATAGCCATTATTGTGAGTTTTAGTTTAATTTCATTTTCAGTTTCCGTTAGAAATAAAAAATCAACACCACCGCTCATTCAAGAATTTGGTAATGATGTTGTTGGTCTATTTGATAGAGCAGTTAGTTATCCTGCAAATGGCTTAAAAAGTTCAGTTATTGGTATTTCTGATCTTTTAAATACATATCAAGAAAATCAAAAATTAAAAAAACAAGTTGATAAATTAGCACAAGTTCAAGTGGAATCAGACACTGTTAAAAATGAGAATAAACAGCTGAAAAAGGAATTAAAATTGGACAGTACATTGACTGATTATACTTCAATTAATGCATCTGTTTTAACGCGATTACCTTCTGGTTGGCTAAATCAACTTGTGATAAGTAAAGGTAGTGCGTCTGGTGTTAAAAAGAACGCACCAGTGATGGCTGGTTCTGGATTGATTGGTCGTGTTATAGAAGTTAATAAAACAAATAGTAAAGTTGAATTAATATCGACTACTAATGATTCTGCTAATAGATTTGCAGTTCAAGTAAATAATTCAAACGATGATATTATTAATGGTTTAATTACTGACTATGATAAAACAGATAATTTATTAATTATGGGTCAAATTACTTCTAAGAAAGCCTTGAAAAAAGGTGATTCTGTTGTCACATCTGGTCTTGGAGGCACAACACCAAAGGGTTTAAATGTTGGTGTTGTGTCTAAAGTTGAGCAAGGTGATTATGGACTTGCTTCTAAAATTTATATCAAACCTGCAGTTGATTTGAGTGACCTAACGGTTGTAACAGTTGCTCAGACGTTGGATTAGAAGGTGAGATTAGATGAGAAATAAAAATAGACAGTATATTTTTCCGTTAGGACTTATTATTTCCTTTTTTTTGGATGGTACAATACAATTTGTTTTTATGGAACAGTTACAATCACAAACGACTATCATGGTTAGTCACCTGTTGTTGTTATGGTTGATAATGGGTATCTTTTACTCAGATAATAAGCATCTTGAATTATGGGCGTTTGGTGTTGGTCTAGCATTTGATAGTTATTATGCCGGTATTTTGGGTATTTATATGATTTTGTTACCATTAATTGTTTATTTAACTAAAATAGCATATCAATATTTCGAACCATCTTTTATTGTGATATTACTCATTTATTTTATTGATTTGGCAGTTTTAGAAGTTTCGTATTATGCAGTCAATGAGATGATTGGATTTGCTAATGAATCTGTAACAACATTCGTTAGTACTTCGTTTGGACCAACTTTAGCTTTTAATCTGGTGGTATTTATTATTTTGTACTATCCAATATCAAAATTAATGAATTTAAGTAACCGATATAATTAAAATTCAGGGGTGAACGTAGATGCAAGGTGTTATTTTAAAAGGTTATAAAGATGGTTATGAAATTATTCTTAAACAGGATTTCGGATTTGATAAAATTTTGGTTGAACTTAGAGAATTATTTAATAATTTAAGTGCTGAAAAAAAGAATGCTGATGAAACGGTTATTTCGTTTGATATTAAAACAGAAAATCGATTGTTTTCAGCAGATGAAAAGCAAAAAATCGAAAAAATTATTTCTGAATACCGTAATTTTAAAGTACACAAAATCGAATCTGAAGTAATGACCATAGAAGATGCTAATATTTTAAAAGAAAATGACAACGTTCATTTATGCTATCTAACAATTCGAAGTGGACAAATAGTTGATTTAAAAGGTGATATTTTATTTTTAGGTAAATTACATCAGGGTGGTCAATTACGAGCTGCTGGTAATATTTTTGTTATGGGTGAAGTTCAAGGTGTCATTCATGCTGGATTTAACAATAATACAGATAGCATTATTGTGGGCGATGTTTCAGCTGCTTCACAAGTACGAATTGGTGAATTAGTTGATATTATAGATGATGAAAAAGTAACAAACAGTCAAGATACTGTAATCTATGTTAATGATTTACATATTATAGATTATGGCAATCGAGATGAATTAAAGTCACTTCGACCAAAATTATTTAATCATGCTGGAGGATATTAAAGATGGGAAAAGCAATTGTTGTAACATCTGGTAAAGGTGGTGTTGGTAAAACAACATCATCTGCAAATATTGGAACTGCATTAGCACTTCTTGAAAAAAAGGTTGTTCTAATGGATTTAGATATTGGTTTGCGTAATTTAGACGTTGTTTTAGGTCTTGATAACCGTATCTTATTTGATATTGTAGACGTAGCTGAGGGTCGTGCACGGTTACACCAAGCACTCATTAAAGATAAGAGATTTAACGAATATTTATACTTATTACCTGCTGCACAAAATACTGATAAATCAGCATTAGTTCCTGAACAAGTAAAAGCAATTGTTGATGAATTAAAAGAAGAGTTTGACTATGTTATTATTGATTGCCCAGCTGGAATTGAGCAAGGTTTTATGAATGCTATTGCTGGTGCAGATATGGCTATTATTGTAACAACGCCTGAAATTTCTGCGGTTCGTGATGCAGATCGCGTGGTAGGTTTATTAGAGCAAAATCCATTATTACAACAACCAAAATTAATTATTAATCGTATCCGTCGTCAAATGATGGAAGATGGTCAAGCAATGGATGTTGATGAGATTACACGTCATTTGTCTATTGATTTATTAGGAATTATTGTTGATGACGATGCTGTTATTAGTACATCAAATCATGGTGAACCAATTGTTTTAGATTCTAAAAATCCAGCTGGATTAGGTTATCGTAATGTAGCACGTCGACTACTAGGGGAAACAGTGCCCTTGATGACAATAAAACAGCCTCAAAAAGGTTTTTGGAAAAAAATGGGTTCATGGTTTAAGAAAGACTAATTCTTGACAATGTTAATGACAGTATGCTAAATTATTATCAATTAAGAAAAACGTTGAACAGAAGATTAAGGCTTAAACAAACTTTTAAAGAGAGTATCGATTGCTGAAAAGATACAGTTCTTAAGTCTGAAACACATCTGCGAGTTGATTTCCTAAACTAGTTAATTAGGGAAGTCCGGGATAAGCCCGTTATAGCTGTAGTTTAATAAACTCGTTAAGATTAAATTTGTGAGAATTTAATGATGTTTGAGGTGGTACCGCGATTCGTCGCCCTCTATAGTCAATAATGACTATAGAGTTTTTTTATACTCATTTTTATTAATCTACATAAGTTATTTTTCGTGAGAAAAATATGAATTTGAGGTGGCACCACGGCTATCGTCCTCTTGAGTCAATTTGATTTGGCTTGAGAGGATTTTTTTATTTAACTAAAGGGAGATAATGTAATGACTTATATATTAGAAATTTTGCCATCATTAATAGATGGTGCTAAATTAACGTTAGAAATATTTTTTTGGACGATCATTGGATCGATTCCACTTGGTTTAATTGTCGGATTAGGATTAATTTCAAAAATAAAACCAATTAAGTATTTTTTGAATTTTTATGTTTGGTTAATGCGAGGAACACCACTGCTACTACAATTAATTTTTGTGTTTTATGGACTACCAACACTACAACAGTTCCATATTCATATTGTATTCGGTCGATACGATGCGGCATTATTTGCATTTATTTTGAATTATGGTGCGTATTTTGCTGAAATATTTAGGGGTGGATTGCAATCGATTCCTAAAGGTCAATATGAAAGTGCAAAGGTATTGCGTCTATCATATTGGCAAACTATTAGGACAATTATTATTCCACAAGTGTTCAAGATCGTTTTACCTTCAATTGGAAATGAAATTATTAATTTAGTTAAAGATTCAAGTTTAGTATATGTTATTGGGTTAGGCGATTTATTAAGAGCCGGTAACGTAGCGACGAGTCGTGATGTAACACTCGTCCCACTATTGATGGTTGGGGCAATCTATCTGTTATTAACAGCTATATTTACACTTGTCTTGAAGAAAATTGAAAAACATTATAGTTATTACAAATAAGGAGTAATTCTATGCTAGAGTTAAAAAATATTAAAAAGTATTATGGAAAACGATTAATTTTAGATGATATTAATTTAACAGTTAATGATGGTGAAATTGTTAGTATTGTTGGTCCATCTGGTGGTGGAAAAACGACTTTATTGAGATGTATTAGTGGGTTAGAATCAATTGATTCTGGAGATATTCTAATTGATGCCTCACCATTTGATCCATATCGTAATAATACGAACGAAAGTGTTATTGGGGTAGTATTCCAGGAATTTCAATTATTCCCTCATCTTTCAGTGTTAGATAATATAACGTTAGCTCCAAAATTAGTTTTAAATCGTAATAAAGTCCAGGCCGAGGAAGAAGCACAAAAATTATTAGATCGCTTATCTCTCGGAAATAAAGGGCATTTATATCCTTACCAACTTTCAGGTGGGCAGAAACAACGAGTTGCAATTGCACGTGCATTAGCGATGAATCCTAAAATCTTGTGTTATGATGAACCAACTTCAGCACTTGATCCAGCACTACGCCAGGAAGTAGAGAATTTAATATTATCGTTGAAAGTAGACGGAATGACTCAAATAATAGTGACACATGATGTACCATTTGCTGAAAATATTGCGGATAAATTATTAAAAGTTAAGCCGCTAGAAGATTAGAGGATAATAAATGAATCAATTAGAAAAAAAAATTGTTTTTACAATATTATTTATGATGATGTTTATAGGATTAGCTGGCTGTAGCAATAGTAGCCAATCAATGAATTCGGTTGATAGTTGGAAATCAATTCAAAAAAAGGGTACCGTTGTTATCGGAATTGATGATAGTTTTGTGCCAATGACATTCAGACAAAAAGATGGTAGTTTAGTAGGATATGATGTTGATTTAGCAAAAAAAGTTTTTGAAAAATATGATATTCAAGTTGATTTCCAAACAATTGATTGGTCTATGAAAGAAACGGAATTAAAAAATGGGACAATTGATTTAATCTGGAATGGGTATACAAAAACAACTGCACGTGCTAAGAATGTTGCTTTCAGTCGTACATATTTAACGAACAAGCAAGTATTAGTAACAAAAAAATCAAGTGAAATTAATTCTTTTTCTGATATGAAACAAAAAATTTTAGGTGTTCAAAGTGGTTCAGCTGGATTTGATAGCTTAAATTTGCATCCAGATATTTTAAAAGATAATATTAAAGATAAAGAACCTGTTCAATATGATTCATTTGATAATGCTTTTATCGATTTAAATGCAGATAGAATTCAAGGACTTTTAATTGATGATGTCTATGCGAACTACTTTATTAAGCATCAGTCGAATTCAAATGCATATAACGTGATAAATGGTAATTTTAAAACTGAAGATTTTGCGGTAGGTATGCGAAAATCTGATACAACAATGCAATTAAAAATTAATAGGGCAATAACAGAGTTGCAAAACAAAGGTTATCTAAAAGAATTAAATCAAAAATGGTTTGGTGAAAATAATAATATTCAAAATAATTAATTTTGGAGGGACTATATGACATATGTAAATATTGGTGTGCTACTTGTTTTTTTATTGAACTTGTTAGCGGCAATTGTGACCGTCTTTAGAGAAAAACGTGATATTGCTGCAACATGGGCATGGCTTCTTGTCTTGATAGGTATACCTATTTTTGGATTTTTAATTTATCTTTTTTTTGGTAAGAAAATTTCAAAAGAAAAAATATTTGATATTAAAACACAGGGTCGTATGGGTGTTGACCAATTAGTAGATCAACAAAAAGAAGAATGGGCCAGAGGAGAATTAACAACAAGCGGTAAATATACTGATGATGTAAACGAAATCATGCATATGTTTTTAGAAATAGAGAAATCTATTTTAACTAAGAAGAATGAGGTTCAGTTATTTATTGATGGGCATGATAAGTTTAAGACGTTATTTCAAGACATTCGTAAAGCTAAACACCATATCCATGTTGAGTATTATGCATTCGAAGATGGGCATATTGGAAATGAACTATTGACGTTACTTGAAATGAAAGCAAATGAAGGTCTTGAAGTTAGAATCATCTATGATGCATTGGGATCAAAGGGAACTACTAAAAAATTCTTCAAACATCTTGAGGAATTGGGCGGTAAAGCAGAAGCCTTTCTGGGTTCACATTTTTCATTTTCAAATCTTCGTTTGAACTTTAGAGATCATAGAAAGATTGTCGTTATTGATGGTAAAATCGGTTACATCGGTGGATTCAATGTCGGTGATCAGTATCTAGGTGAAAGTGAGAAATTTGGTAACTGGCGAGATACACATATTCGCGTATTTGGAAACGCTGTCGGATCACTACAAAGTAGGTTCATTATGGATTGGAATGCAACTGCGAGAAATAATCAGATTAATTACCAGTCAAGTTATTTTCCACAAACTGTTACAAAAGGTAAAGTTAACATGCAAATTGTTTCTAGTGGACCTGATTCAGAAATTGAACAAATAAAAAAAGGTTATATTAAGTTAATTAATTCAGCTAAAAAATATATTTATATTCAAACACCTTATTTAATTCCAGATGATTCTGTTATAGAAGCGTTAGATATTGCGGTATCTTCAGGCGTTCAGGTTAGAATTATGATTCCTTGTATGCCAGATCATGCCTTTGTTTATCGTGCTACACAGTATTATGCGAAAGATCTAACGAATATTGGTGTAGAAATTTATCAATACAACAATGGATTTTTACACGCTAAAACAGTTGTAATTGATGAAATGGTTGCATCCGTTGGTTCAGCTAATTTTGATTTTAGAAGTTTTAAGTTAAACTTTGAAGCGAATGCATTTATTTATGATGTAGGTGTGGCAAGCACACTTAAAACAATTTTTGAAACTGATATGGAACAAAGTAGTCTTTTAACGAAAAGGTATTTTAATGATCAATCACATTGGTTGAAATTTAAGCAACAGTTTTCAAGACTTCTTTCACCGATATTATAGGAATGGAAACGCTTGACGTTTTTCAGGATGTATGCGATATTATTAATCGGAGACCAACACAAAGGGGAGCCGATTAATTTTGGCTGAGAGTGAAGAAATTCAGACCCTTGGAACCTGTTTGTTAATGCAAACGTAGGAATTGTGTGTAGAAGATTAACACCTTCTTTGTGCTTGGTTTACTAAGTCAAAGGAGGTTTTTTTGTTGGAAAGAAAAAAATTATTGATATTACTAGAAGGGGTCGTTATGGCCGCTTTAGCAATGGCGCTATCATTTGTTCCTAATCCGCCAAATATTGATATTGCACTAGGTGTGTTACCTATTGTGGTATACAGTTTACGACGCGGATTAAAAATGGGATTAATTATTGGGTTACTATATGGTATATTACCTATTTTAATTGGAACTGCGTTTGTATTAACGCCGGTTCAGGCTATCTTAGAGTATCCAGTTGCTAATTTGGTACTAGGATTTTCTGGGTTATTCTCTGCTCGTTTTTTAAGTCAGTTGCGTACTAAAAATATGCGTGGTGCCATACAATCACTGACTTTTGCGATTTTAATAGCTGTATTTCTAAAATACAGTGCTCATTTTATGGCTGGTATCATTTTTTGGTCAAAATATGTTCAATGGGGGCTTTCTCCAGTTGTGTACTCAGCAGTTGTCAATGGTGGGAGTATGATTATTAACATGATTATTGCTACCTTGATACTTAGTATCATACTTAAAAAAAGTCCAGGAATCTTCCTAGCTAAATAGAATAGACAGAAAAAGACGGATATAATAATCCGCCTTTTTTTATAAAAAAGGTTCCTAGCTAATTAAGCTGGGAACCTTTAAAATTTTTATTTTTAAATTAAGCGATTGACATAACTGCGGTTAAAACGACACCACCGACTGTTACAAGAATCATTAACCACACGACAAACATTGTGATTTTTTGGAATGTAGATTTCTTTTTCTTCATGTTTTACCCACCCTCTCAAATCTAATAGTGTAACTATAACTTTTTTATAAGTAAAATGTCAACTTAAAAGTAGTCATTTTTCTTTAAATAATAAGCAGTTAATAAACAAATTATTAACGTGATTAATTGTAACCACCAGAATGAAAAATGAGTGTCTGCACCAGGAAGGGATACGTTCATGCCGAACATACCGCCAACGATTGTTGGTATCGTTAAAATAATCGTCATCGACGTTAAGACCTTCATGATAATATTTAAATTGTTTGAAATAACTGATGAAACCATTTCACCATAATTCTCTAATATTTTAGTTTGAATGCTTGTCATTGTTTCGGCTTGTTGGTTCTCGATTAAAACATCTGTGAGTAAATCATCAGTTGCCTTTTGTTTGAAATGCTCATTTGAGTCAACCATAGATTGAAGTACTGGATTATTTTTCTTTAAAGCAGCATCAAAATAAACTAAACTTTTTTGCATTGACATCATTTGATAATATTGCTCATTTTTAGTTGCTTTAGCAAGTGATTTTTCTAAATTTTCGGTTTCTTGAATGATAGATTTTAACGCAACGACAAAACTTTGTGATAGATACCAAAGTAATTTCAAAGTGAATTGATCCGATGTTATCGTTTTAATTTGATGAATTGGACTATCCGCGATAAATTTACTGATAAAATCTGGTTCACTATTTGAGACTGTAATTATTGCATCATCTGCTAAGATAATTGAAAAAGGAAACGTTTGGTATTCTAAGTAGCCTAGCGAGTTTCTAATGCGATGAGGGTACTGCATTAAGACTAAGTCAGGAACAATATTTTGAGACAATCCTTCAGTTCTTGAATTTTCTTGATCATCTGAAATAGCGGTCATATAGTCTCGTGGTATAGCATACTTTTTAATAAGTTCATTTATTTCTATTTCAGAAGGATTTGTAACGTTAATCCAACATGATTTACTGTATTCTTTTATTTTTTGAATTGTACCTAACTCAGTTGATGTATAATATTCTATCAATATCAAAGTCCCCTTTATTCGAATAACATAATACATAGTATACCAAATTTTTTAAGCTTTCGTTAATTCAGACATCTAGTTGTTAAGATTAGTTCAAATACGCTATAATAGTAAACATAACTGTAACCTAAATTGAAATATATGGTAGAATCATCTATAATATAAGACATTGATTTTTATGAAAATGAGGGATGAAAATATGTGTGGATTTGCAGGTGTATTGAGCGACAGACAAAAAAATACCAATGATGATTACGATAAAATTGTTCATAATATGACAAAAATGATTGTTCACCGTGGTCCTGATGATTCAGGTTATTTTAGTGATGATGATATAACAATGGGATTTAGAAGATTAAGTATTATTGATTTAGAAGGCGGACACCAACCACTTTCATATGAAAATGAACGTTACTGGTTAACTTTCAACGGTGAAATCTATAATTATATTGAACTACGTGAAGCATTAGTTGCTGATGGTTATGAATTTAAAACAGATTCTGATTCAGAAGTCATTTTAGGTATGTATGCTAAGTACGGTGCAGAAGCTGTTAAGCAATTCCGCGGAATGTTTGGATTTGTTATCTGGGATACGCAAGAAAAAACACTTTTTGCTGCCCGTGATCAATTTGGGATTAAACCATTTTATTACGCTATAGCAGATGACAATTTTTATTATGGTTCGGAAAGTAAAGCTATTTATAAAGTTTTAAAAAATAAGACATTTGATAAAGATGCACTTCAAGATTATATGACATTCCAATTTGTACCAGAACCAGAAACGTTAACTAAAGAAATTGATATGTTACAACCTGGACATTATTTAACGAAAAAATTAGGCGAGAAGCCAGTCATTACACGATATTTTTCTGCCGAATTTCATCCAGTAGTTCGTCCAGAAGAGACATATATTAAACGTATTAAAGACGTCTTAATTGATTCAGTTGATAAGCATATGCGTGCCGATGTACCAGTTGGTTCATTCTTATCTGGTGGAATTGATTCGTCTATTATTGTTGCTATTGCTAAAGAATTAAATCCAAAATTAGAAACAATTTCAGTTGGATTTGAACGTGAAGGCTATAGTGAAATAGATGTTGCGCAAGAAACCGCAGAAAAATTAAATGTCGCTAATTTTAGTTCTGTTATTACGGCTGAAGCATTTATGAAGGCTTTTCCACATTTTATTTGGAATATGGATGATCCCTTGGCTGATCCGGCTGCTGTGCCTCAATATTTCCTTGCTAAAGAGGCCAGAAAACGTGTTAAAGTTGCATTGACGGGTGAAGGTGCTGATGAACTATTTGGTGGTTACACTATTTATCATGAACCTGAATCATTAAAAGGATTTAAATACACTAAACCAATTAATGGTGCGTTGAATAAAATTGCTCAAATGATGCCTAAAGGGATGCGTGGACAAAGTTTCCTTCTTCGAGGCACGACACCAATGGAGGATCGTTACGTTGGTAATGCTTTTATTTTTAATGAAAAAGAAAAAGAAGCATTCTTTAAAGACTATAATAAAAATCATCCATTCCAAAGTATTACTGGCCAATATTATAATGCATCAAAAGATTACAATAAAATAGATCAAATGCAATTTATTGATATGCATACATGGTTAAATGGAGATTTATTGCATAATGCCGATCGTACAACAATGGCACACAGCATAGAATTGAGAACACCATTTTTGGATAAAGAAGTTTTTGCAGTTGCTTCTGAAGTGCCTGCAGATTTGAGAATTGCACATGGAACAACCAAGTATGCTTTACGCAAAGCTGCTGAAGGTATCGTTCCTGACCATGTTTTAAATCGTAAAAAATTAGGTTTCCCTGTGCCTATTCGTTTTTGGTTAAAAGACGAAATGTATGACTGGGCTAAACAAATTATTAATGATTCTCAAACAGATGAATTTTTTAACAAACAATATTTCATAGATTTATTGGATGAACATCGTGCTGGTGTTAGAGATAACTCCAGAAAAATATGGACTGTCTTAACATTTATGGTATGGCATCGTATTTACATTGAAAGTGACATATTAGAAGATAGTAAAACAGTAACAGAAAAAGCTAAATAATAAATAGTGGGAGTTCAAAATAATGACAATTATGGTTCAGAAGTTTGGTGGCACATCGGTTCAAGACGATGAGTCGAGACGAGCAGCTTTAAAACACGTAAAATATTCAGTTGATAAAGGGTATCAAGTCGTTGTCGTTGTTTCAGCAATTGGGCGTAAAGGTGCACCTTATGCAACTGATTCATTATTAGGACTTGTCGATGGAGAGCAATCATTACTTTCTAATAGAGAACTTGATATGATTGTTTCTGTTGGTGAAACTATTTCTGCCGCAGTTTTTTCTGAATTATTGAATAAGGAAGGCATTAAAGCTGCTGCTTTAACAGGGCAGGATGCTGGAGTTGAAACAACTGATGAATTTCAGAATGCTAAAGTAATTAACATTAATACTGATTTAATTGATGAGGCATTTAAAGATGCTGATGTTTTAGTTGTGACTGGGTTCCAAGGTGCTACAAGTAAAGGTCAAACGACGACTATTGGGCGTGGTGGAAGTGATACGACAGCTGCATTACTTGGAGCAGCATTAGATGCTGAACGTGTCGATATTTTTACTGACGTGTCAGGGATGATGACTGCCGATCCTAGATTAGTTACAAAGGCAAAATTTCTAGAAACAGTCAGTTATGAAGAAGTTGCAAATATGGCTCATGAAGGTGCGAAAGTTATCCATCCTCGTGCAGTGGAAATTGCGCAACAAGCCCATGTTCCAGTTCGGATTCGCTCAACTTGGCAAAGTCCTGAAGAGATGGGAACCCTTGTGACCGACCGAAACTTAGGTGTAAAGCATTATCGTAGTGTAACTGGTATTGCTCATGTGACTGGACTCAGTCAATTTACAATTAAAACAGTTAATCATGCTCCAAAAGATGTTTTTAATTTGATGTCCAATAATAATTTGAGCGTTGATTTTATTAATATCTCACCTGGCAAAGTCCTCTTTAATTTGTTCAATGATGATGAAAAAAAAGCTAAACAACTTTTAGTAGATGCTGGAATTGATGTCTCAGTGCTTCCAAACTGTGCGAAAGTTTCAATTGTGGGAGCGGGGATGACTGGAACACCAGGTGTTACGGCCAAAATTGTAACAGCACTAGCTGAGAAGGATATTAATATTCTTCAAACAACTGATAGTTATACGACAATTTGGATTTTAGTTCAACAGGACGATTTAAAAACTGCTGTTAATGCATTACATGATGTCTTTTTAAGCAGTATCTAAAAGGGGTAATTTATGAAACTTTTACCATTTTTTGGAACTTGGTATGGGTCGATAATTTTAATATTTGGATATATTCTAATTTTAACTTTACTTAAACGTATTTTACGTAAAAATTGGCCTAAACGGTTGCAAATCATTGATTTTTTACCACCATTACTTCTTTTATTGACACATATTTTATCAGTACGAGAGTTTAATTTATCGATTACACCATTTATAATATTTTCTTGGTGCTTAATTGGTATTGCTAGTGCGCTTATGTATGCGTATCGAGATGGAGAATTAATTTATGCAAAATTTTTCAAGACCATTTGGAAAATTACTGATATTTATATGCTTGGATGGTACCTCTTAATGCTTCTCTTTTTAGTACTATTTTAAGGATATCGTCCTACATTTTTAATTATAAGTAATGTAAAAAACACTTAATCTAAAAAGGATTGAGTGTTTTTTTGTATATTATCATTTAAAATCATAATATTGGGGAATTCAGTGGTGGAATGTGGGGCATTGTGGTAAAATTTAAATAGTTACTATGAAGGGGGGCTGTACACAATGTTTATGGGCGAATTTAAACACACTTTAGATACTAAAGGTAGATTAATTATTCCAGCTAAATTTCGTGAGGAATTAGGTGAGAAATTTGTTATTACTCGAGGTATGGATGGTTGTTTATTCGGATATACACAAACAGAGTGGACACTCCTAGAAGAAAAGCTTAAAACACTCCCTTTAACAAAAAAAGATTCACGGGCTTTTGTAAGATTTTTATATTCTGCAGCTACAGAATGTGAATTTGATAAACAAGGCCGTATTAATATTCCAGTTCCTTTAAGAACACATGCTGATTTAGAAAAAAAATGTGTGCTAGTAGGTGTTTCAAACAGATTCGAAGTATGGAGTGAAGATCGATGGAATAGTTTTTCAGAGAGTGCATCAGAAAATTTTGATGAAATTGCAGAAAATATGATTGATTTTGGATTTTAAATAACACGTATGAAAGGGGATAAAACTATGACGACATTTGAACATGAAACAGTACTACTAAATGAAGCAGTAGATGGGTTGGCTATTAAACCAGATGGTATATATGTTGATTGTACTTTGGGTGGCGGTGGACATAGTGCCCTAATCCTGTCTCAACTAAGTACGGAGGGACATTTATATGCTTTTGACCAAGATCAAACAGCGATTACTTATAATGAAGGGCATTTAAAAAAATACATAGAAAATGGACAAGTTACGTTTATTAAACGCAATTTTAAAGATTTAAAAGCCGCGTTACTGGAACTTAATGTCACGGAAGTAGATGGTGTACTCTATGACTTAGGTGTATCATCCCCACAATTTGATGTCGCAGAACGAGGCTTCAGTTATCAGCACGATGCGCCGTTAGATATGAGGATGGATTTAAGTGCAGAATTAACAGCTAAAGAGATTGTTAATAATTGGACATATCAAGAACTTATTAGAATCTTTTTTAGATATGGTGAAGAAAAATTTGCAAAGTCAATTGCTCGTCAGATTGAAAATGCTAGAGAAAATGAAGAAATTGTTACAACTAGTCAATTAGTTGAATTAATTAAAATGGGTATTCCGGCTCGTGCAAGACGAACAGGTGGGCACCCTGCTAAAAAAGTTTTTCAAGCTATTCGAATTGCGGTTAATGATGAATTGGGTGTTTTAGAAGATTCATTAGAGCAAGCAATTGATTTAATTAATGTTAAGGGGCAAGTTAGCGTTATTACATTTCAGTCATTAGAAGATAGATTGGTCAAAACGATGTTTAAGGAACGAACAAGTTTACCAGAGTTACCACCGGGTTTACCTGTAATTCCAGATAATATTCAGCCAAATTATGCACTAGTTAATAAAAAGCCAATTTTACCATCAGAATTAGAATTACAGAATAATAGGCGTGCACATTCAGCAAAATTGAGAATTATAAAACGATTGAAAAAATAATATTTTATAATAAAGGGGTTACATATCATGGCACAAAATAGCACAGCACGACAAATGCCAAGAGAATATAAAGAAAATCCAAGACAACAACCTATACATAAAAAAACAGTGGGATCACAAAGTGTTGCATTTTCTAGAATTGAAAAATCATTATTTGGTTTAATTGGTGCAATTTCTTTGGTACTTATGCTTATGCTAGTTTCATCTCAGGTAGAGTTGTCTAATAGTAGTCAATTTTTACAAAATATTAACAGCGAAATAACAGCTATTCAAACTAAGAGTTCTGATTTGACACAAGAAGTGAACGAACTTGCCAGTAATGATCGATTAAATAGTATCGCTAATAAAAATGGTCTTAATTTAAGTGAGAGTAGAATAAGGAATGTAACGAAATGAATAATCAAAAGCAACGGATGATAAATGACATGAAAAAGAAACGTAGAAATAGGCAAAGGTTTGGTGTGCTACTAATCCTGGCCGTTTTAGCGATTCTTTTGATGTTTATCATTCGTTTTTCTTATATTGTAATAGGTGGAAAAGTTTCAGATGTTAATTTAAGTAGCCAAACACAGGCACTTTATGAAAATAGTCGAATTGATAAAGCAAATAGAGGAACCATTTATGATGATTCAAATCAACCGATTGCTGAAGATACAACAAACTACTCAATTTATGCAGTTCTATCAAAATCATATGTTGGTGCAAATAACAAAGCGTTATACGTTACTGATAAGAGTAAAGCTGCAAAAGTTATTAGTGATGCGATTGGAATGAAAGAATCTAAAGTTTACAATATTTTGAATGCAAAAAAAGGAACTTACCAAGTTGAATTTGGTAATTCTGGTAAAAACTTATCTTTGGAAACAAAAAACAAGATAGAATCAGCAGATTTAAAAGGTATTTATTTCACTGAAACACAAGCAAGATTATATCCAAATGGTGTTTTTGCATCACATTTAATTGGTGTGACAAAAAGCACTTCAAAAAAAGGTGATTCAACTTTATCTGGTGTAATGGGACTAGAATTAGCATTTAATAAACAATTAAGTGGAACAGACGGGTTAAAAAAGGTCCAAAAAGATAGTTATGGTTACCAACTACCAAACTCAAAGACAAAAACAAAAAAAGTTGAAAATGGAAATAATATTTATACAACCATTGATACAAAATTACAAACGTATCTTGAAACAACTCTAACTAACGTACAAAAAACATATAATCCTAAATCAATGAATGTTGTTATAATGAATGCTAAAAATGGAAAAATTTTGGCAGGAAGTCAACGGCCTACATTTAATGCAGATACCAAAAGTGGTATTTCAAAGATGTGGCGTAATACGCTAATTGAAGATAGTTATGAACCTGGCTCGACTATGAAAGTATTTACAATGGCAGCTGCTATTGAAAATAATGCCTACAATGAGAATGCCGTCTATAAATCAGGTGTTTTAAAAGTGGGAACTAAGATTGTTCCTGATTGGAATACATCTGGTTGGGGTTTAATCACTTATCGTGAAGGTTTCGCTCGTTCAAGTAATGTTGGTATGGCTAAGTTGGAACAAGCGATGGGGCATACTGCTTGGCTTAAATATATTAAAAAATTTGGTTTCCTGGAAAGTACAAATCTGGGATTAGCTAATGAAGCAAAAGGTAGTATTGAATTTCAATACCCAATTGAACAAGCAGATACAGCTTTTGGTCAAGGAATAAATGTGACAACTATGCAAATGATGCAAGGTTTTACGGCATTTGCAAACAACGGTAAGATGATCAAACCAACGCTTGTGGATAAAATTGTAGATCCTAATACTGGAAAAACAACGTATCAAGCTAAAACAACAAATTTAGGACAAGTTATTAAAAAATCAACGTCTAAAGAAGTATTAAGCATGATGCAAGATGTTATCTACAAAAATTATGGGACCGGTAATGCCTTTAAAATTGATGGTTACAAGATAGCTGCAAAAACAGGAACTGCCCAAATTTCGGATCCAAATGGAACTGGATATCTAACGGGTGATGCAAATTATGTCTTTTCAGTTGTAGGTATGGCGCCGGCCAAAGATCCAAAATATATTATGTATGTAACGATGAAACAACCACAAAATATGCAAGGTACCAGTGGTAATGCTATTTTGGCACAAATATTTAATCCATTGATGAAGAGGACTTTAGAAGAAGACAGTTCAACAGCGGTATCAACTGCAAAGACTAATGTAACAGTAGCAGACGTTACAAATAGTTCAACTTCATCAGCTAAAACAAAATTAAACGAACAAAATCTAGATATTGCAGTTATCGGACATGGCAGAACGGTAGCTAATCAGTATCCACCTGCTGGAACGACTGTATTATCCGGACGTAAAATATTGTTATTAACAAATGGTGAAATGATTATGCCTGATTTAACCGGTTGGTCAAAGAGTGATGCGGTGAATGCTGCAGAATTAATGAAACTAAACTTAACGACAACGGGTAGTGGTTATGTAGCAGCTCAAAGTATTAAGGCGAATACAGTTGTTAAAAAATCAACTATGGTGAAATTAACGTTAAAATAAAAAGGTGAATATAGATATGAGAGCAGATAAATTAATCCAAAGTTTAAAATTTAAACGAGTATCAACGGCGATTGATTCAGAGTTAGATATTAAGCTATTAACACAAGATACAAGAGAAGTTGTTGAAGATAGTCTATTTGTTGCTGTTGAAGGTTATACAGTTGATGGACATGATTTTGTGAATCAAGCGGTTGAAAAAGGTGCGAAGATTATTATTGCTCGTAAACCAGTTGATGTACCTGTTCCAGTCGTTTATGTCCAAGATACAAATCGTGCGATGGCAATTCTTGCCGATGCATTTTATGGCGTCCCAAGTCAGCAGATGAGAATGATTGGTGTTACTGGTACAAATGGTAAGACGACTGTTACACATTTGATTGAACAAATTTATCGTGACTTAAATCAAAAAACAGGTTTAATCGGTACAATGTATCGTAAAATAAATGATACACTGTATCCTTCGAATAATACAACTCCAGATGTTATTACATTGCAAAGAACTTTAGCACAAATGAAACAAGAAAAAGTTGAAACTGTTGCAATGGAAGTTTCTTCACATGCGTTAGTCTTAGGACGTGTATGGGGTATTGATTTTGATATCGCAGTTTTTACAAATTTGACACAAGATCATTTAGATTTTCATAAAACAATGGAAAATTATGCACATGCAAAAAGTATGTTATTTGCTCAGTTGGGTAATCATTATACTGAATCAGGCGACTCAAAAGTGGCTGTTTTAAATTTTGATGACCCAGTGGCTCGAACGTTTACTCAGTTTACTTCTGCTCAAATATTATCTTACGGTATCGAAAATGATGATGCCATGATTCAAGCTAAAAATATTGAAATTAAGAGTCATGGAACTGAGTTTGATTTAATTCTTTTTGGTGAAACAACTCATGTTACAATGCAATTAATCGGCTTGTTTAATGTTTATAATATGCTTGCTGCGTTTAGTGCCGCATATGCTGCTGGACTTGATGAAACACAAATTATTAAATCACTTGAAAAAGTGACTGGTGTTAAAGGTCGTTTTCAATTAGTGCCTTCTAAAACGGGTATCAGTGTAATTGTAGATTACGCGCACACACCAGATGGGTTATTAAATGTCTTAGAGACAATACAAGATTTTGCACAAAATAAAATTTATTGCATTGTTGGCTGCGGTGGTGATCGTGATAAAGGAAAACGTCCTAAAATGGCAAAAATTGCTGCTGACCATAGTGATTACCCAGTATTTACTATGGATAATCCTAGAACTGAAGATCCTAAGGAAATTATGGCAGACATGCTGACTGGAATTCCAGAAAATAGAGCAACTGTTATAATGGATCGACACGATGCAATTGCTCAAACAATAAAAAAGGCGCAACCAGGAGATGTTATTTTAATTGCTGGTAAAGGTCATGAAGATTATCAAATTCTTGGTCGAGAAAAAGTGCATTTTGACGATGTTGAAGAAGCATCGGGAGCATTAAATAAAAAATAAGAATTGAGTGAGGATAAGACAATGACTAAACCAGAAATGTTTATACCGTTGGTAAGTGGATTCGCATTAACGTTTATGTTTATGCCATTATTTATTGGCTATTTTAGAATACGTAAACAAGGGCAAATGATTAGAGAAGAAGGACCAAAATGGCATGAGAAAAAGTCTGGTACACCAACAATGGGTGGATTTGTCTTTAATATTGCTATTATTATTACTGCAATTTGGACAGGTATATGGGCTAATTCTATGACACCAGCGATGATGATTATGATTTTCATCTTATTTTTATATGCTATTTTAGGATTTTGGGATGACAGTATCAAATTATTCAAACGACAAAATGAAGGTTTAAAGCCTTGGCAAAAATTATTGGGTCAAATAGTTGGTGGATTAATCTTCACCGTCGTTTATGTCCATGAACATTTGCCACTTGCAATTAATGTCTTTGGTTTTGGTGAGGTCTCAATCGGTATTCTTTATGCTGTATTCATTATTATTTGGCTTGTTGGATTCTCTAATGCGGTTAATTTAACTGATGGAATTGACGGTCTTGTTTCAGGTCAATCAATTATTGCATTCGGTGCATATGCAGTTGTTGCGCAAGTACAACAACAAAAGGATGTACTTATTTTTTGTTTATCTGTCATTGGCGCATTAATTGCGTTCATTTGGTTTAATCATAAACCAGCTAAAGTTTTCATGGGAGATATGGGATCGTTAGCATTAGGTGGTGCATTAGCAACCGTTTCAATTTTATTACACCAAGAACTATCACTCATTTTTATTGGTATTATATTTGTTTGTGAGACGGCAAGTGTTATTTTACAAGTAGCTTCATTTAAATTAACAGGTAAACGCATATTCAAGATGAGCCCAATTCATCATCATTTTGAAATGAGTGGTTGGAATGAATGGAAAATTGATATTGTCTTTTGGACTATTGGGTTAATTGCTGCGATTTTAACGTTACTAGTCATTTTATAAAGGGAGATTTAATTGGAATGAAAAATATTACGAATTATCAAAATAAAAAGGTTCTAGTTGTAGGTTTAGCAAAGAGTGGCTTGAATGCAGCCAAACTTTTAAAAGATTTAGGCGCATTTGTGACTGTGAATGATCATAAAAATATTGATGATAACCCTGAAGCTAAAGAGCTTTTGGCTGAAGGAATCAAAGTGATTACGGGCGGACACCCACTCTCTTTACTAGATGAGGATTTTGAGTTAGTCGTAAAAAACCCTGGAATTCCATATACAAATTTACTTATTGAAAAGGCAATGGAAAAAGGTTTACCTATTATTACAGAACCAGAGCTTGCTTATGAAATTTCTGAAGCGCCAATGATCGGGGTTACAGGAACGAATGGTAAGACAACTACAACGACGCTGATTTCATTGATGTTAAATCAAGAAAGAAAGCAAGGACGTGCATTTGTCGCTGGAAATATTGGTGTTCCATCTGTTGCCGTAGCAAAAAAGGTAACCAAAAATGATATTATTGTAGCTGAATTATCAAGTTTTCAATTATGTGGCATTGATAAATTGAAACCAGAAATAGCCGTTATTACTAATATTTATGAGGCACATACGGATTACCATAAAACTCGAGAAAATTATGTGAAAGCAAAAATGAGAATAACTGAAAATCAAGATTCTAGTGATTTTCTTGTTGTCAATTGGGATTTAAAAGAACTTCGTGAACTAGCTAAAACAAGTTCTGCTAACATTGTGCCATTTTCTAGATTAGATGAAATTGAAACAGGGGCTTATGTAAAAGACGGAAATATTTACTATCAGAATGAATTCATTATGAAATCGGATGAAGTTAATATTCCTGGTGAACATAATATTGAAAATGCGCTTGCAGCTATCGTAACTGCTAAAATTAAAGGTGTAACAAATACTGCTATTCAAGAAGTATTATCGACATTTACAGGAGTACGCCACCGTACACAGTTTGTTAGCGCATGGCATAATCGCAAATTCTATAATGATTCAAAGGCAACTAATATTGAAGCAACTGAGATGGCTGTAAAAGGATTTTCGAATCCAATTATACTATTAGCTGGTGGATTAGATAGAGGATTTACGTTTGAAAAATTGGTGCCTGTACTTAAAGCACATGTAAAAGCAATGATTGTTTTCGGTGAAACAGCTGATTTAATGCGAAATGCTGGAGAAGCGGCAGGTATTACTCAAATTAAGCAAGTCACTGATGTTGTTGCAGCTGTTCCCGAAGCATATAAATTAAGTGATAACAATGATATTATATTGTTATCCCCAGCAGCAGCTAGTTGGGATCAATATCCTTCATTTGAAGTACGTGGTGACAAATATATTGAAGCGGTTGAAAAATTAATGCAAGTAGAGGATAAATAAAATGAAAATTATTGTTTCTGGTGGTGGCACTGGCGGGCATATTTACCCTGCGTTGGCCCTTATTGAAGCGCTAAAAGTAAAAGATCCAACGGCTGAATTTTTATATGTTGGGACTGAAAAAGGACTTGAGAGCCGAATCGTTCCAGATAATGGAATTCCATTTAAAACAATTAAAATTCAAGGATTTAAAAGATCGTTATCAGTAGAAAATATTAAGACAGTCCAACTATTTTTAAAAAGTGTGAAAGACGCAAAGAAAATGATTAAAGAATTTAAACCAGACATTGTTATTGGAACAGGCGGTTACGTATGTGGTGCAGTGGTTTATGCTGCTGCTCGATTACATATTCCAACTATTGTTCATGAACAAAATAGTGTTGCAGGTGTAACAAATAAATTTTTGAGCCACTTTGTTGATAAAGTAGCTATTTCTTTTGAATCAGTTGCAGATCAATTTCCTAAGAAAAAAGTTGTTTTCACAGGGAATCCCCGCGCACAACAGGTTGTAAATGAAACAGAAATTGAAGCATTATCGCAATATGGATTATTAGATGATGTACCAACGATGTTAGTTTTTGGTGGTTCAAGAGGAGCTGCGAAAATTAATCAAGCAATGGTTGAAGCAATTCCTGAATTAAATAAAAAACCATATCAAATTTTATTTGTTACAGGTAACGTTCACTACGATAAAATTATGAATGATTTAAACGGGATAGAATTAAATAAAAATATTGTGATAAAACCATATTTAAATAATATGCCTAATTTATTAAGCCATATTTCTGTCATTTTAGGACGTGCTGGTGCAACAAGTATAGCAGAAATAACTGCACTTGGATTACCATCTATTTTGGTGCCTAGCCCTTATGTTACAAATAATCATCAAGTAAAAAATGCAATGAGTCTAGTTGATAATAATGCAGCTAAGCTTATTACTGAGGATAAGTTAACGGGATCAAAATTGGTCATGGTTTCAGATGAAATGATGCTCAATACTGATGTGAGAAGACAGATGGCTAATAATTCACGTAAAATGGGTGTGCCCAATGCTGCAGATAATCTAATTAAGGTTATGGAAGATTTAATCAAAATTAAAGAATAAGTTAGGAGGCCAAATAAGATGTCAAAAAATAAATTCTTAAAAAGAAAAAAAGCTGAATTGACACCTTGGGAGGCCTTACAAGAGAAAAAAAAGAAGAAAAATAAACGATTCGATTTTTTTGGAAACCCCAAAACAATTAGTGACCGATTACCAAAATTAAAAAAATATCAACATCATGCCCTAAAACAAAAATTAATTATTATAATTGGTTCGTTTCTGATTATTGGTTTAATTGCACTATATTTTATTTCACCATTAAGTAAAATACAAAATATTAGTATTTCAGGTGAAAAAACAGTTTCAAAAGTACAAGTAGAAAATGCTAGTAATTTACACATTAATGATCCATTATCCCACGCGTTTTTTAGAAAAAAAGCTATTTTAAAGGATATAAAAAAAGAATTGCCACAGGTGAAGTCACTAACTGTTAGCCATAATAAATGGAATGGTGTTAAACTTTCTATTAATGAATATGATCTTGCAGGATATATTTATAAAAATAAAACATACTATCAATTATTTTTGAATGGGACAATTGGAAGTAAGAAATTTGACCAACCAGTGGGGAATTATCCTACGTATTCTAAGTTTAATCAAACAAATATATTGCAAAAAATGGTTAAACAATATAAAAAAATTCCGATGAAAATCAGAAATGGAATATCAGAAATCGATTATCAACCATCCAAAGTGAATAATCAGCGAATATATATATACATGAATGACAGAAATAAAATTATTGCTAATATTGATAATTTTGCCGATAAAATGGCTTTCTATCCAAGTATCTCATCTAAAATGAAGAAAAAAGGTGTCGTTGATTTAGAAGTGGGTGCATATTCTTATCCATATAATAAGAAAAGTTAACAAAGTTGGTATGGCCTATGGGATATCCTTTCTAAATCAGGTCTTAATGTGGTAAAATATGAGTACTATATCTTATAAAAAATAATATTAAAAGCAAGCTGTAAGGAGGTTCTTTTTCAGATGGGTAACGCAGGTATATATGTGGGGTTAGATATCGGTACGACATCAATTAAAGTTATCGTTTCTGAATACGTTAATGGTCAATTGAACGTAATTGGTATTGGTAATGAACGCTCACAAGGTTTGAATAGGGGAATTGTAGTCGATATTGATAAGGCTGTAATTTCAGTACAAAAAGCTATTAAACAAGCTGAAGAAAAAGCAAATATTCAGATTCACGAAGTACATGTTGGTATTCCTGCTAATTTATTACAAATTATTCCTTGTAACGGCATGATTGCCGTTTCAGATGAATCAAAAGAAATTACAAATGAAGATGTTGTGAATGTTGCGAGTGCAGCATTAGTTCAAAATTTACCACCAGAAAGAGATATCATTGATATTATTGCTGATGAATTTGTAGTTGATGGATTTGATGGCATTAAGGATCCTCGTGGTATGATTGGTGTGAGATTAGAAATGCATGGATCAGTTTATACTGGCCCAAAAACAATTATTCATAATTTAAAAAAATGTGTTGAAAATGCTGGGCTAACTATCAGAGAAACAATCGTGAACCCATTAGCACTTGCATCAGTTGCGATGTCAGATGGCGAAAGAGACTTTGGTACTGTACTTATTGATCTCGGTGGTGGTCAAACGACTGCTTCAGTGATTCATGATCATAAGTTGAAATTTACATACGTGGACCAAGAGGGTGGCGATTTTGTCACGAAAGATATCTCAGTGGTTCTTAATACATCTGTTGAAAATGCTGAAAAATTGAAACGCAATTATGGATTTGCTAATTCTGAGTTAGCATCAGAAGATGATGTTTTCCCAGTTGATGTTGTTGGACAAAGTGAGCCAATCAATATCTCTGAAAAATATTTAGCAGAGATTATTGAAGCAAGAATCTCTCAAATCTTAGATAAAATAAAAAGTTCATTAGATGCTATCAAGGCGTTAGAATTACCAGGTGGCGTTATCTTAACTGGTGGTCTTGCAGCTTTACCAGGAATTACAGAATTAGCATCAGAAATTTTGCAAGTTCAAGTTAAAACCTACGTCCCTGATCAAATGGGATTACGCTATCCTTCATTTGCACAAGCCTTAGGATTGATTAATTATGCAGTCGAGCAAGATGAAGTCACATTATTAGTGAAAAGTGCAATGGGACTTGATATTGATCAATTAAGTTATAGTATTGTTGAACCAGACAACGAAAAACCTAAGAAGCAAGAAGTAAAAAACAAAGTTAAAAAAACTAGAAAACCAAAAACATCAGGGGATCCATTAAAATCAGTTAAAAACTTTTTTAATGAATTTTTCGATTAAATAGGAGGAAGTAAGTAATGGAATTTTCTTTGGACTCAAGTGAAGATAAAGGCGCAGTAATAAAAGTAATTGGTGTCGGTGGCGCTGGTGGTAATGCTGTTAATCGTATGATTGATGAAAATGTTTCAGGTGTTGAGTTTATTGCATTAAATACTGATGTTCAGGCATTGGAAAGCTCAAAGGCAGAAATTAAAATTCAATTGGGTCCTAAATTGACTCGTGGATTAGGTGCTGGTGCAACTCCAGATATTGGTAGTAAAGCTGCACAAGAAAGTGAAGAAGCAATTATCGAAGCTATTGATGGCGCTGATATGATTTTCGTTACTGCTGGAATGGGTGGTGGAACAGGAACAGGAGCTGCTCCTGTTGTAGCTAAAATCGCTAAAGATCAAGGCATTTTAACAGTCGGAATTGTAACACGTCCATTTACATTTGAAGGACCTAAACGTAGCCGTTTTGCTGCTGAAGGAATAGCTAATCTGAGAGATCAAGTTGATACGTTAGTTGTTATTGCTAATAACCGTTTACTTGAAATCATTGACAAGAAGACACCGATGCTTGAAGCATTCCAAGAAACAGATAATGTTTTACGTCAAGGTGTTCAAGGTATTTCTGAATTAATTACATCACCCGGTTTAATTAATTTAGATTTTGCTGATGTTAAAACAGTGATGGCTGATCAAGGAACTGCATTAATGGGAATTGGATCTGCTACTGGTGAAAATAGAACTGCTGAAGCAACAAAAAAAGCAATTTCTTCGCCATTACTCGAAGTTTCAATTGATGGTGCAAAACAAGTTCTACTTAATATCACCGGTGGTGCTGATATGAGTCTTTTCGAAGCGCAAGAAGCTTCTGAAATTATTTCACAAGCTGCAACTGATGAAATTAATATTATTTTTGGAACGTCAATTAATGAAGACCTAGGTGATGAAATCGTCGTAACAGTTATTGCAACTGGTATTGATGATGTTAAAGAAGAAAAAAAAGCCACAGTTCGTACACGAACATTACCAAGAACTGATGCACCTAAAGCAACATTAGCTGAAAAGCAAGAAGATCGTTTTGACGATTGGGATATTATGCACCCATCAAGTCAACCTGAAGAAAAAAAATCAACAGAATTTGAAAATGTTGAAAAACCAAATTTTGATGTCTTTAAGAATGATATCAAAACTGATGATTTAGCAACAAATAATGATGATAGTTTAAGTACACCACCGTTTTTCAGAAAACGACGTAAAGATTAATTAAATGAATCAATGGGGAGGTTACGGATATTATGGCTTTTGAAAAAATTGGTCGTTTTTTTGGGTTAGCTGAAGAAGATGATTTTGAAAATGATGATTACCAAACCGAAGAGTCTATGCGGACTTCGTCATTGAATCAAAGTAATAAAGTCGTTTCGATAAATGGTAAATATAGTCAACCACAAAAAATTAATTTATTTGAACCTAGAATTTATTCTGATGTTAAGGATATTGCAACGCATTTAATGCAAAATCAAGCAATCGTCGTAAATTTTCAAAAAATGGATGAAGTTCAATCTAAACGGATTGTTGATTTCTTGTCCGGAACAATTTTTGCTATTAACGGAACAATTCAAAGAATTGGCGATAATATTTTTCTTTGTACACCAAACTCATTTACTGTTGAAGGAAATATGGCAGATAATATTTTTGAAAAATTCGAATAAAAGAAAAATCGAGGTATACAAATGATTGAGTTTATTACATTTCTAGCTAAAGTGATTACGTGGGCTTTTGATGCTTATGAGCTAGCAATTATCATTTACGTTTTAATGTCATGGTTTCCAGGCGCTTATAATACGCCGGTTGGCCATTTCTTAAGTAAAATTTGTCAACCATACCTTGCATTTTTTGACCGTTTTATCCCGGCAATTGGGGGTATTAGTTTTTCACCAATTATTGCGATAATCGCGCTAAGCTTCATCCAAAATGGGGTTATGGGACTTCTGACTACTTTGATTCGTCTTTATGTTGGAGGCTAATGATATATGAATGATACAATTTACCAACATTTCAGGTCCGACGAAAAAGAAATTATTGATACATTGTCAGATTATATCGAGCAAGCTAAATCAGAGTACAGGGCAGTTCTAACTCATTTTTTAAATCCTAGAGAGGCACATATTGCGACCTATCTATTAGGCCAAAATGACGAAATTAGTTTAAAATTATTTGGTGGCACGAAAGAAGCTGAACGAAAAAGATTACTTTTTTATCCAGCGTATTTCGATGTTCAAGATAGTGATTTTGATTTACAACTTATTGAAATTAAGTATCCAATAAAATTTGCTACCTTAAAACATGGACAAATTTTGGGAACTTTGGCTAATGCGGGATTAGATAGAGAAGTACTTGGTGATATTTTAACAGATGGTCAGCAATGGCAGGTTGTTGTTGAAAAAAAGATGGCTAATTATTTGATTAGTCAAGTTGATCGTATTGGTAAAATTAAGGTATCACTTGAAGAGATTCCTTTTTCACAAACGGTGAGTGTCACAGATGAGTGGCAATCGCAAAATGAATTAGTTTCATCGTTACGAATCGATTCAGTCATATCAGCTGTTTATAATATGTCTCGACAAAACGCCAAAAATTTAGTTAATTCTGAAAAAGTTAGTTTAAATTGGCAAGTTATTAATAAGCCTGATTATGAATTAGCAGAGTTTGATGTTTTGTCAATTCGTGGTTTTGGACGAATCAAGTTAGATTTTATTGCAGGTATGACTAGAAAAGATAAATATAAATTAGAGTTATCAATATTAAAAAAATAAATTTTGAAGGACGTGCAAAATGACTTTAAGTCCATTAGATATTCATAATAAAGAATTTAACGTAAAATTACGAGGCTATGATCAAGACCAGGTTAATGATTTTCTAGATAAAATTATTAAAGATTATGAAATAACGTTAAAAGAAAATGAAAATTTAACTGAAGAAGTTAAAACTAGTAATGAAAAGTTAGAATACTTTAATGATTTAAAAGATTCTTTAAATCAATCAATTATTGTTGCTCAAGAAGCTGCTGATCGCGTTAAGGTTAATGCTAAGCGTGAATCTGAAATTATTAATAAAGAATCACAAAAGCAAGGTCATGATATTATTGATGAAGCGAATGAAAAAGCTAAACATATTATTGATATGGCTTCAGAAAAAGCTAAAAAATTAGCTGTTGAGACTGATGACTTGAAGAAACAAGCACGTATTTTCCGTCAACGTTTAAAAGTTATGATGGAATCACAATTAGAAGTTGTTAAAAGTTCTGATTGGGACGAAATTTTAAAACAAGGCGAGACAAGCACATATTCTGAAATTCAAGACGTTTTAAAACGTGAAGAAGACAAAGAAAAACGTGAAGCCAAAGAAATAAAAGAATCAGTTAATAATAATGACGATATTGTTGTTACAGAAATTATTGCTGAATCAGATGCAAATGAAGATTCTGAGCAAAATGATCAAGATACAATGGTCATTTTCCCAGATAATAAATAAATTTGAGAATAACAATTATATGATACATTTTTAGCGAGTCGATGATAGTGGAAGGTCGATAATAAGTATTATATAATTTATCATCTCAACGATTTCATTAAACTGAAATGATCAAGTAAGTTTAATCGGCTTCATCTCCGTTATCACGATGATTGAGTGAAATTTAACGTTATATAATGTTAAGTTTCTAAATTTGGGTGGTAACACGAAGACTTCGTCCCTTGTAACGGAGTCTTTTTGTGTATAATGAAATAAAATAACTTTTAAAAGGAGTTTATAATATGAAAATGAAAGAAACCTTAAACTTAGGTAAGACAGAATTTCCAATGCGTGGAAATTTACCAGTTAAAGAAGCAGAGCGTGAAGATGCATGGAGACAAAACGGTGTTTATGAACTAAGACAAAAGTTAAATGAAAAGAAACCAAGTTTCATTTTACATGATGGACCTCCATACGCTAATGGTAATATCCATATGGGACATGCTTTAAATAAGATTACGAAGGATATTATCGTTCGTTCAAAATCAATGATGGGCTTCAGATCACCTTTTGTTCCTGGCTGGGATACTCATGGCCTTCCTATTGAACAACAATTGGTTAAACAAGGTGTTGATCGTAAAACCATGTCAAAAGCTGATTTTCGTGAATTATGTGAAAAATATGCTTTGGAGCAAGTTAATTTGCAACGCGAAGATTTTAAACGTTTAGGCGTTGCAGCTGAATGGGATAGCCCATACATGACTTTACAACCTGAATTTGAAGCTGAAGAAATCAGAATGTTTGGTGAAATGGCTGAAAAAGGTTACATCTATAAAGGTAAAAAACCAATTTATTGGTCACCATCGTCTGAATCAGCATTAGCTGAAGCAGAGATTGAATACCACGATATTAAATCACCATCAATGTATATTACATTTGATGTAGTTGATGGGAAAGATATTTTAGATACAGATACAAAAATGATTATCTGGACAACAACACCATGGACAATTCCAGCTAATTATGGTGTCGCTGTACATCCTGATTATAAATATATCCAAATTAATGCTGATGGGAAAAAATATGTTGTCGCTGAAGAACGTTTAAATATTTTAAAAGAAGAATTTGATTGGGAAAATGTTGAAGTATTAAAAGAATTTTCTGGTCGCGATATGGAATATATGACAGTGCAACATCCATTATATGATCGTACATCATTAGTTATTCTAGGTTACCATGTTACTTTAGATTCTGGTACAGGACTTGTTCATACTGCTCCAGGACATGGTGAAGATGATTTTATTGCTGGACAAAAGTATAAATTACCCGTTGTATCTGTTTTAGATGAAAAAGGTGTCATGAATGAAGATGCGCCTGGATTTGAAGGGATATTTTATGATAAAGCTAATCCATTAGTAACTGATGAATTGAAAGAGAATGGTCATTTACTTAAACTTTCATTCTTTACGCATAGTTATCCACATGATTGGCGTACAAAAAAACCTGTTGTTTTCCGTGCAACGGCACAATGGTTTGCATCAGTAGAGATGTTCCGCGATGATATATTAAAAGAAATTGAAAAAGTTGATTTTAAAAACGAATGGGGTAAGGTTCGTCTTTACAATATGATTAGAGATCGTGGCGATTGGGTGATTTCACGTCAACGTGCTTGGGGCGTTCCATTACCTATCTTCTATGCAGAAGATGGGACACCTATCATTACACCAGAAACAATTGAACATGTTGCTCAATTGTTTGAAAAAAATGGATCAAATATTTGGTTCAAAAATGATGCTAAAGCACTACTTCCTGAAGGATTTACAAGTGAACATAGTCCTAATGGTGAATTTACAAAAGAAGAAGATATCATGGATGTTTGGTTTGATTCAGGTTCTTCACATCGTGGAGTGCTAGGTAAACGTGATAATTTAACGTATCCTGCAGATCTATATATGGAAGGTTCAGATCAATATCGTGGATGGTTTAATTCAAGTGTTATTACATCCGTTGCAACTAATGGAATTGCACCATACAAACAGTTGATGTCACAAGGATTTGTACTTGATGATAAAGGACATAAGATGAGTAAATCGCTTGGGAATATCATTTTACCAAGTAAAGTTATTAAACAATCAGGAGCTGAGATTATCCGATTATGGACAGCATCAGCAGATACATCTTCTGATATCGCTGTTTCAATGGATATTTTAAAACAAGTCTCTGAAACATATCGTAAGATTAGAAATACATTTAAATTTATTTTGGCTAATACAACTGACTTTGATCCAAATGAAAATGCAATTGCATTTGATGAATTGGCATCAGCAGATAAGTATATGTTAATTAAATTAAATACATTTTCAAAAGAGGTTTTGGATGATTATGCTGAATATGATTTCTTAGCAATTTACAAAAAAGTGATTACATTTATTTCAAATGACTTATCAGCATTCTATTTAGATATTGCAAAAGATATCGTTTATATTGAAGCTGAAGATAGTTTTGAAAGACGCTCAATGCAAACTGTTCTATACCAGATTGTAACAACAATGGCTAAGTTATTAACACCTATCTTGCCACATACAACTGAAGAAGTTTGGGACTATTTGAAAGAACCAGAAGAATATGTTCAATTAAGTGAAATGCCAGAAGTTGCCCATTTTGATGGTGAAATTAAAATTGTTGAAAATTGGCAAGCATTCATGAAAATTCGTTCATATGTCTTAAAGGCTTTGGAAGATGCGCGTGATGCAAAATTAATTGGGAAATCATTTGAAGCAAAAGTTATTTTATATGTGAATGATTCTGATAAAGAATTACTTAACGTACTTGATACGGATATCCGTCAACAATTGATTGTTTCTGATTTAGAAATTTTATCTATTGATGATGTTCCAGAAGATGCAACTAATTTTGATAACTTAGCTGTTAAAGTTGAAGTAGCTAACGGTGAAGTTTGTCAAAGATGTCGTATGGTTAAGACTGATGTTGGGGAGGATACTGCGTTACCAACGCTCTGTCATCGTTGTGCAACGATTGTTGAACAAGGTTATCCAGAGGCAGTTACAGAAGGTTTTGAAAATTAAATATTTCAAAAAAGGAATAACGTAGAGTTATTCCTTTTTTTGAGTCAAATTGATTACAATCCTAAAAATATAGCGTAATATGTAAGGTATACAATTATAGTGAGAGCAGGTGTTCAATGTGGAATTAGTAAAAGTACATGGATCAGAAAACGATTTTTTTCTTTTAGATCAAACTAAATTAGAGACAGCATTATCAGATGAAAAATTAAAGAATTTAGCAATTCAAATGTGTGATCGAGAATCTGGATTACACGGTGGCTCAGATGGCATTTTAGTCGTTGATAAATCAAGTCATAATGGTGTTCTAGGTCAAATGAGAGTCATCAATGCTGATGGTACAGAGGCTAGTATGTGTGGAAACGGTTTAAGAACTGTTGGGCGCTATTTAGAAACTAAATTTGGACAAACAGAATTTAAAGTTGAGACAATGCATGCTGATTTAGATGTTAAGAAAGCACCAAATCTTCAGGCAGGCGTTGCAGCTTACAATGTCGAAATTTCACCTGTTAGTTTTGAGTCACAAACGTTACCAATGTTTTTACAAAGACAAACATTGGTAGATGAAATTATTCCTGAATTTTCACAAACGTTAAAGTTTTCAGCTGTCTCGGTACCAAATCCGCATTTAATTACTTTTGTTGATCATACAACGTTACAAGGACCGGAACTTGAAAGAATTGCAACTTATTTAAACGGTGAAAATCCGTATTTTCCAGATGGTGTTAACGTTAGTTTTGTTGAAAAATTAGATAATAAATCAATTTTTGTTAGAACTTATGAACGCGGAGTTGGGTTTACTAATGCGTGTGGAACAGCAATGTCTGCTTCAAGTTTAATGTTTGTTCTGTTAAGTGAAGGTAAAGTGCCATTTGGAACTGAAATTAATGTAAAAAATCCTGGTGGTATGGTTAAAACTGTTGTGCATCAAGATGAGAGTGGCAATTACTGGATGTCTCTAATTGGTAATGCAACTAATGTTGCGAATATAACAATTGAGTTAGCTGATGCTCTGAATGGTGATTTTTCTAAGGCCAAATGGATATCAACTAATGAACAGGATGCTTATTTAAAGTTTATATTAAGTATTATGTAATTTTATGGGGGTAAAAGACATAAATGACTGTCTTTTATCCTTTTTTTAATTTAAAATAAAGGGAAACGCTTGAGGAAATTTAATGAAAAAATGGATCATTGGAATTTGTTTAATGCTGATAATAATTGGCTTTGTTATTTTTGGCATTAGTTATTATTTATTTGAATATGCGGAGACACCAACCAATAAGGAATTTATTAATTCAGAACCTAAAAGTGCTGAGTTAAAGAAAGAATACACTTGGTTAAAACAAGTTAAAAAATTAAATTGGCAGATCAAATCTGAAGATAATTTAAAGCTTAAAGCAATTTATGTTCCTGCAGAAAGTAAAACTAATAAAACAATATTTGTTGCTCATGGATTTATGGGAAAGAAAGAAGAAATGGTCCGCTTTATTCATTTTTATCATGACAAAGGCTATAATGTTCTTGCACCAGATGCAAGAGCACATGGCCAAAGTCAAGGTGATTATATTGGTTATGGTTGGTTAGAGAGAAAAGATAATTTACAGTGGCTTGATAAAGTAATTAAATATAAAGGTACAGATTCAAAAATTACTCTATTCGGTGTTAGTATGGGTGGCGCAACGGTTATGATGTTGAGTGGAGAGAAAAAATTGCCTTCACAAGTTAAGGCAATTATTGAAGACTGTGGCTATACAAGTGTGGCTGATGAGTTAACTTATCAGTTGAAACAGATGTATAAGTTACCTAAAATCCCTATTATCCCTATTGCTAGTCTGATATCAAAAGTTAAAGCAGGTTACTCATTTTATGAAGCAAGTTCAATTAAGCAATTAAATCATAATAAGTTACCTGTGTTATTTATTCATGGTAGTGACGATAAATTTGTTCCGACTGAGATGATTTATCAAAATTATGCTGCGACAAGAGGACCTAAAGAAATTTTCATTGCACATGGTGCTAAACATGCTACGTCATTTACAAAAGATAAAGTTGAGTATGAAAAGAAAGTAACTCATTTTTTAAAACAATATTTTAACTAGGAAAAGTAAAATAACGAGGTTAATTAAATGAATTTAGAAGAAAAAGTTTTATCAGAAGAATTAATATTCAAAGGACATGTTATAGAAGTTGTTAATGAGACGGTTAAACTACCAAATGGTGAACAATCAAATAGAGAAATCGTACATCATCATGGTGCTGTAGGTATATTAGCAATAACGGATGAAGAAAAAATTGTTCTAGTTAACCAGTGGAGAGCACCTATTAGGAAGACATCATTAGAAATTCCGGCCGGTAAAATTGATGGCGATGATCATAATTTAATCGAGACTGCAACACGTGAACTGAATGAAGAAACACGCTATGAAGCTAAACATTTAGCTGAAATATATGGGTTTCATTCAGCATTAGGATTTGCGGACGAATATTTAACGCTATTCTATGCGACTGGATTAGAAAATGTAGATAACGAGTTACCTCAGGATATTGATGAATTTTTAAATGTAGTCGAATTGACGTTTAATGAGGTTCAAGCTAAAATTAAATCTGGTGAAATAACTGATGTTAAAACTATTTTAGCGGTTAATCATTGGGAAATTGAACGATTAAAAGGTGAATTACATGGATGATGAAAAAAAGTTATCGAGAAGTGAATATCAGAGATTACAAGAATTAAAGAATGATCCTGAATTTCGACAAAAAGAACGTCAACGAGTTGAAAAGGAATACCAAGATGAACATCCAACAAGAAGCTCATCTTCAGAACAACCAGAAAAAACAAATAAAAAAAGTAAATTAAACCAATTTTTGAATTGGACAATTGTATTTTTAGTTATTGCAATTGTAATTGTATTTTTAGCTTTATTCTTATTACCTTAGATATTAATAAAAAATGGAGGGTAACAACATGATTTACGGTATTTTATGTGCAATGGAGGAAGAAATTCTTTCGCTTAGAAGTCATCTAGAGAATAGAAAAGACAAAGAAATTGGCGGGATTTCATTTTATACAGGCCAAATTAATGGAAAAGAAGTTGTTTTGGTTAGATCTGGTATTGGTAAGGTACAAGCAGGGATGACAACAGCCCTTTTAATTGCAGAATTTGGAGTAACAGCCGTTATTAATTCTGGTTCAGCTGGTGGTATTGGTAATGGACTTAAAATTGGAGATGTGGTCTTAGCCACAGAAGTTGCCTATCATGATGTTGATGCAACAGCTTTTGGATATGAAATTGGTCAATTACCCCAACAACCAACTAAATACTTGGCAGATACAAATTTAAACGATGCAATTAAAAAAGCGGCTCAAGAAAATGATTTAAGTATAAAACCAGGACTAATTGTATCTGGTGATCAATTTATAGCAAGTCAAGCTCAGACAGATGTCATACTTAATCATTTTCCTGATGCTCTTTGTAGTGAAATGGAAAGTGCCGCAGTTGGTCAGGCAGCACACCAATTTGGTATTCCATTCACTATTGTTAGAGCGATGTCAGATGTTGGCGATGAAGAAGCTGGACAAACATTTGATGATTTTATTATTGAAGCTGGTCAAAAATCAGCACGAATGATTCTATCATTATTAAGCTAAATTAAAAGGAGATAAACTAAATTAATGTCAGGAATATACTTAGATAACGCAGCAACCACACCAATGGCAAATGAAGTCGTTGAAGTGATGACAGATATGATGAAGAGCACCTTCGGGAATGCCTCAAGTACACATCAATTTGGACGTTCAGCACGAATGGTGCTTGATGATAGTCGACAAATTATTGCAAATAGTATTCATGCAAAAGAATCAGAAATCATCTTTACAAGTGGTGGTACTGAGAGTGATAATATGGCTATTATGCAAACAGCTATTCAGAGAAAAACATTAGGTAAGCATTTAATCACAACAGCAGTAGAGCACCAGGCTATTTTAAAAACAATGAAATATTTAGAATCAATTGGATTTGAAGTTACTTATTTACCAGTTAATGAAGATGGTGTTATCAATATAGTCGATTTTAAAGAGGCTTTAAGAGATGATACAATTCTTGTTTCAATCATGATGGGTAACAATGAGACGGGAAGTCATATGCCAATTCATGAAGTTGGTGAGATTTTAAAGGATCATCAAGCTTGGTTCCATACGGATGCTGTTCAAGCTTATGGACTACTGGATATAGATGTTAATGAGGATCATATAGATATGTTATCAACATCAGCCCATAAATTGAATGGGCCTAAATTTTTAGGCTTTCTCTATAGAAGAGAATCTATATTTTTCCCTCCCTTTATTAAAGGTGGGGAGCAAGAAGACAAGAGACGAGCAGGGACAGAAAACATACCAGCAATTGCAGGTTTTGCTAAAGCTGTTTCTTTAATCTCAGATGATGAAAAACAAGTACGACAATTAAAGTATCAAGGCTTCAAAAAGCAAATTATAGCGGGATTAGATGATAACCATATTGATTTTGAAATTAATGGGACACTCTCAGATGATAACTTACAACATGTCTTTAATATTTGGATAAAAGGTATTCAAACTGAAGTATTACAGACCCGGTTAGATTTGGCAGGTATTGCTGTTTCTGGTGGCTCTGCATGTACTGCTGGTAATCTCGAACCTTCACATGTATTAATGGCTATGTACGGTGAAAAGAGTCCGAGAGTCACAGAATCTATTCGATTGAGTTTTGGAAAAGATAATACAGCTGAAGAGATAGATACTTTTATAGTACAATTAGTTAGAATAGTTGGTAGATTGAAAAAATAGGGGGAATTTAATAATGGCATTTGAAAAAAGTATTCAACTTTTAGGAGATACAGTAACTTATGAATTGAGTTCTGATGTAAAAAAATATACGTTAAGAGATTTAGGATTTGCAGAAACTAAAGCAGGTAATTTTCAATTGGAGAGATCTTTAGATCCTAATTCACCTTTCAATAAGGGCATTAAAGTTAAAGTTATCGTTGATAAGTCATTAACTGGATTTAAAATGTCAACGACGACTGCTAATGGACTTAAAGCAGTTAATATATTTCATGGTGAAGATAAAAAAGCTGAAACTGAACAATTTGATTATGTGATTGGTCAATTAATTGATAGGGATGTTTTGAAAAAGGTATTGTCAAAATGACAATACCTTTTTTATTATTATTAATAGTATTTTATAAGGGTATATTAACTATGAAGTATTATAAGGATGTTTTTGTATGTACGTTTTTAGATTGAAAAGGTATAATAAAGCGTATTCACTATATTCAATAGGAGATGAAATAATGGATTTATATTTGATGAAAGCAGAATCATTATATAAAATATTGATTAAAAAATTTGAAGTATCTTTTGAAGGGTCTAAGGTAGAATTCTCGTTAGATGATTTGTATAGTTTGGGATTGAAATTAAGAAGTAAGAAGTTAATTTCAGATATTGATTTTGAAAAACTTAGAATAGTTGCAATTACTCATGACATAAATAAGTTAGAAGAAATACACCAATATTTTGATGTATTTAAGAAAGATAAAAATATAACAGAATCTGCTCTGGCACAGATGTTAAAAAAATTATCATTTGAAGCAAAAGATTCTGTAATTGATGCAAGTGATTTTAGTGCTTTTAATGAATATATGCACGTAGAACGAGAAATACAACATAGGTTAGAGAAGATAATTCTTAATAAAATACAGAGAGAAAAAAGTTCTTTAACTTTTATTGTAGGAAATGTAGGAGATGGAAAATCGCATCTATTATCTTACATGAATAATCAATATTTTGATATTTTTAAAAAAAATAAAGTATATATACATAATGATGCAACGGAAAGCATTAATCCTAATTTATCATCTATTGATTCGTTAATGGATATTCTCACAAAGAATAAGAATGAAATTGAAGGTTATAAACATGTTATTATTGCTATTAATTTAGGGGTAGTTAAGAGATTACTTCATAAAATAAAGTCAGATTCGACATTAAGTGAAATTACAATTGCATTGAGTAATATAGAAAAAAATAATCAGGAAAATATAGAAGATAAAAAAGTATCAGTGATTTCATTTTTTAATAATGCAAACTTTGAAATTGATGAGACGGGTGTGAACAGCTTATATTATGATCAAATTTTTAAAAAAATATGTTTAAAAGAAGAAAATAATCCATTTTATAATGCTTACAGAAATGATTTAGAAAATGGCTATGATAAAGTTGAACATATTAATTATGAGCTGTTCTTAAATAAGAAAGTCCAAGAAGCAATTAAATATTTATTGATAAGAATTCAAGTTTCTAATGGTATAATCATCTCCACTCGAGATGTATTGAACTTTATTCACGATATTATTATACCAGCAAAGGAAATTAAAAGTAATTACACATCATATTTACCTTATTTATTATTTGAAAGCCAAAATAAGTCTGAGATATTAAAAGCTATTTATTTTCTTGATCCATCACGAAATTCAAATAAAAAAATTGATGAATTTAATGTTGAGGTATACAACTATGATGATGAGTATGTTGATAAAATTGAAGATAAAATTGAAGATAATGAAAGAGCAATTCAAAAAGTTATAGAATCTGTTGGTAAATTAGATACGGATAGACATAAAATTCGAGTTAACACATTTCTTAGAGTTCAATTTTTATTAGATTATCAAAATGAGTTATTTGATAATGAAAATTATTTTTCTTTTCTAAGTATTCTTTCAAAAAATGTAAGACAAATTAAAGAGTTGGCAAAATTGATACAAAGCAATGTATTACGGTGGAACGGTCAAACTGTAAAAGGATTCGCGTTTATAAATAATTTGAGTTTAAAAACTAGAGTTGCAGTGCCATTAAGATTAAACTATGTAGATTTTGAAATTAACAAGTTTGAAATTAATATGTGTTTTAAAGATACAAGTAATGAAGCTGAATATTTTGTTAAAATAGATTTTGAAGATTATGTGCTATTGACAAAAATTCATAATGGATATGTTATTTCTAATATTGAACGGTCAGAGGCAATGAATTTTAACAATTTTGTATTTAACATATTACTGAATACTAATAACAATGAAACTGTTATTGTTGGTAATATAAATGATGGATATCTATATAAAATAGAGAATAATGGGATTGATTATGAAGTATCAGAGGTGAAAATATAATGTCTATTGAATTAGAAAATTTAAAAAAACATTTGGAAATGGATAAAGGAAAGATAAAAAATAATCATCATAAATCAGGACAATTATTACCGTTTATGACCCGTGAGCCAGAGAGAGCAAAATTTGAAAATGGATTTGCACCAATTATAGGTAATTTAGCAAGGATTAGCATTAACAAAGGTGAGATATCAAAGGATACTAAATCCTTTGATAAGGATATAAGTGATGATTTTGATTTATCTAAAATAGGTAATAAAGATAAATTTTTAAAATTATTTTCTAATTCGGCACTTGATGAAATTTATATTCCCAAGTTGCTGGCGTATAAAAAGTCGAACGAAAAAAAAAGTTCAAGTGGAGAATTAAAGATTGCAGCATTTTTAAATTATACACTTGAGCTAGAGAAAAATAATATGTGGATTGAATTTATAAATAAAAAAGATGAGCACAATCTTTATGAAAAAATTATTATAGAAAATTTACATGAACTAACTAATAATAATATAAAAAAAGAAAAATTTGTTTCAATTGGTGACCAAAGTATATTCTTAGATTATTTTAATCATGATTTGAACAATTTTATGAAAAATACAACATTTTTTATGAAAAATATTGATACATTTTTTAGCTACTATTATTTTTTCATAATTAGTCAAATAATAATGAATATTGGAACCTTCGATGAGTTTAATAAAAAAAATATTTTTTTTGCACTTGATACGGAAAAAATATCAGGTTCAAGACCAACAAATGATAGAGGTTATGCTCAAGTTAAAGAAAACGCAACTGATTTGTTAGTTAACGTTGATTTATTAGATTATTTAAATTTATTAGTTCCTAGTGAAAAATTTTATAGTTTATTTCAGTTAACAGATATAAATTTTGAATATTCAATAGAACTTAGAAATAATTTAAGTGAATTTTTAAATGAGTTTTTGGAGGATGATATAAGCATGTCATCTGAAAATAATATAAAGGATAATATAAAACTTTTAAAATTAAAATTAACAAAAAATTTATCCGACGAAACTAAATCTAGATTTTCTAAATCTTTTGAAGCAATAGCAGTAAAATATTTTGTAAAAAGACGTGGTAGACTTGGAAATGTTTTAAACATGACTGATGATACTGTATTGGTGATTACAGCGGGTATAGTTGGTTCAGAAAAAATGCTTGTTAAAGATGTTATTACCGAAATGAGTAATAGAGGAATTTCATTAGATAATATTTCTAAAAGAAAATTAGTAGAAACATATGAAAAAATGAATATTCTTGAAAAATTAAGCGATAGCGGGGATGCACAATATGTCAAACCAATATTATAAATTTTTAATCGAACGGTTATTTAAATGGTTTAAAACCCAAAATATTAGTGCTGGTAGCAGGTATTATTTGAATTTAGATCAAAATAATGAAGTTGTTAGATTCTATAATGCATTTGAAATGAATGATATTATTTCTACTGAAGATTTTGTAATTGATCAAAAGGACGTGCAGTTCCATGGTAAAGTGGTAAATATAAATGGTGTTAACATATTATTTGTTGCAGCAACAGATAAAATGAACTCAGATTTTTTAGTAACACTTAGAAATAGGGTTAGTTTACAATCTGACATATGGAGAAATACGGCACTTTTTATCGTGTGTACTGAAATTCTTGACAGTATATCGGGTGGAGCCATGAATGTTAGTCACGGAAATGGGCCTTTTTCTGTTGATAAAATTAAACACGATTTAAAAAGTGAAATAGAAAAGTCCGGGTTATCGGACGCTAACCAAGTAGTATTAGAAGAGTTTAAAAAGAATATAATTTTGGAAGATTCAATGAACTTAACATTATTAGATTTTGCCAGTATTTTTTCAATTTTAGAAAAATCAGAGATTACTCCGGATGACTATAAAAATATGGGTTATTTTTATGATACACAAATACAAACGTATGATGCTGATAATATTAAAAAAAGATTAAGAGAAAATAAGCAAGATTTTCAAAAGATTGGTGGTTGGCAAGAATATAATACTGTTGAAGATAAAATAGTTAACTACACGCAAGCAGATTTAGAATCAATGAGTATGTTGAAAGAAAAGGATATTTGGATGGATGTCGATTTTTCAAAAATAAAAAGAGGAAAAGAAAAATTAAAAGAATTAAGAAAAGATACAATTATTTATCAATCAGATAAAATAAATAAAGTTAATCCTGATTTAATTATATATGACCGAAGTAGAGAAAATGGTGAAAATAAAAATTCTGTTAAGTACAAAAACAGATTTATTTTAATATTTAAAAATAATATTAATCATGAAAATAATCAATTGATAATAAAACTTCCTTTTGATGATTCTGTGAAGGCATCAAGAATTAATAAAAGTAAGAGCCATATAATTGATGGGAAATCTGCTGAATTTACTGCAGATGGTAATAATTTAAAAATTATTGTAAACGACTTCAATGTGATGGATATATATGGAATTAAGACCTCATATGAACATTCAAAGGCACAGAAATATACATTTCAAATAATTTATTTACCATTTTCTCAAGACATATTTAATAATATATTATCGAGTTATCGTGTAAAAATAACTAAATCTAAGATGGAGATTCAGTTAGAATACGAAAAAAATTATATAATTGGTGGTACAGATTTTATTGATGAGGTTGATTATGATCAGATTAAATATAATGTAATTCCTATTTCAGATGAAGTGGGTGTAAATATTAATTTTGAAAATATTGATTCAGATGAAAGTGAGAATGAATTTAAGCTAGTTAATGAAGGCATTGAAATACCATTTTCAATTTTAGATAATAGTCAGAAGCCGGTTCCCAGAAGTGGTTTGTTTATAGAAAAAAATAGGCGTAAGGCTAATGAAAGTTTAATTTTTGATGGGGCTAAAATAATTAATGGTACAGAAAAATATTATGTCTTTAGTGAAAATAAGAAGTTGTTGAATTATGAAGTAGATATTATTAAACAACAAATATTGTATGCAAAAATAGATGATTCAATTGTCACTAGTATTGAAGTTCAGATACCTGAACAAATAAGAATAGACTATATTCTTATTTGTAAGCTATTAAAAGAAAGAAATACTATTTTAAGTTTAAGTTATTTTGATCAAGAATTATTGAAAGCTCTTAATAAATATTGTGATGATTTTGATGAAGTAATTAATCAAATCTCCGAAGAAAGACTTACATTGGAATTAAAAGATTTATATAAAATGGGTACAGTAGAAATCGATGGGGAAATAGCTTATACACCTTTACATCCAGTATTGATTAAATATCAACTAGAGTTATTAAAAAGGACAGAATTTCAATCTATACCTGAAAATTTTATTCGAACGTTAAATCCAAGTGGATTAGTTCCATATATATCAAAAAATGGGGGACTATTAAAATCAAATTTTGATGATAGTTCGCCTAGATGGTTATTCTTTAATGAATTTAAAAAATCAAAAATATCAGCGATTTCTAGAAATATTATTACTTCTAGAATGTTAGATTTTTATAAGCATTTTCATTATCTTTTTGAAGTAAGTTCTGATTATGCATTAAATGCTTCAATGCATAATATTAACGATGATAAAACAATATTAAAGAGTACGATTGATTTTATGTTAAAACAGCTTCAAAATACTAAACAAGGGTTTAAATTAGAAAATATGCATCCTGTTAATTTATATATAAATAACGATAAAAAAATTCTTAATCCAATATATGACCAATTTAATCAAATTATAACGGCAGCTGATTTTGAAAATTTATTTTCTGAAAAATTTATGGGAGATAAAATTAATGATTATGCTAATGAAGACGTAATTAAAGTATTAAAATCGCGGATTAATATTTATCATAATTTTGTTAGACAACCATATAGTCATGTTTCATTTTATAAGATGGATGTCGAGAGTAATGCCAATAGTTTTAAATCAGATAAGCTGGAAATGAATTATACTTTAGGCGGTCTAATAAGTGGTAAAAAATATAGTCTTGATAAAAAAATGTTTATACAAGGATTCGGTGTAAATATGGATTCAAAATATTTACATCGGCCATTGATCAAATTTATGTATGATTGGAATGCATTTAGTGTAGCCAACAATGCGGAAACAAATGTTTATCAAGCAGGAATTACGAATGTAAATAACATTCCAAGTTTTGAAAGTGAAGATGGTCATTTTGATGATATATTAACGAATATTATGGAAAATAGTAATTGGGTAACGTTATTGGATCCAGATATCAGTTTGGATTATTTTTCGGAACGTAATGATTTATATATTATTCATTATACAGATCAAAGTAACACTTCAAATTATGAGTCAATAACTTTTACAAACCAAATTGAACAATATAGTTTAATTATCAATGATAAGATAGAAAGATATGACAAAACTATAATTAAAAATAAAGAAACAAGTTTAAATATTATTAAATCATTTAACATTATTAATGGAGAATGGCTTCTAAAAATTATCGGAGATAAAACGAATCACAATATAGTGAGGGAAAAGTTAAGTATTATTTCGGCGTATAAAGAATTAATGGGTATTTTAGAAACTGAGAATATTATTTGGGTGCCCATATCGCTAGAAGAGATATTAAGAGTTTCTGGAATGGTTGGCATGAGCCAAAAAGAAGGATTATTTACAGCAAAAAATCTAGGAATGACAGGAGCTACAAGTGATGATCTGTTATTCATGGGTGTTGAAGTAGGAGAAAATTTAAAAATTCATTTGTTTCCTGTCGAAGTTAAAGTTGGACAGAACCATTCGGATGTTATATCTAAGGCAACGTTGCAGGCGGTTAATACGGCAGAAACAATAAATGAGGCGCTGAGGGATGAAAATAAATTTAAATCCGAATATTACCGTAATTTTTTTATGACAATATATTTAGCTAATCTAAAAAAAATGTTTAATAACAAGTTAATAAATGCAGAACTATATAAAAAAATTCAAGATAATGATGATAAGTTATTGAATAATGATTTTATAATTTCAAATGAATTAAACGAATATTATGGCAAGGCTTTCATTGTTTCATTTGGTGATAGAAATGATAGTCGGAGAATTCTTAGAAAGGAATTAGGCGGTAAGAATATAACTGAAATTAAACTTCCTGAGGGTGACGCATACATTTATGCAAGTAAGGGATTAAATGAAATCATCTCAGAAATTAAAAGTGGAAAATTGGGATTTCCGGAAGAAAGCCTTTTAAAAAATATTTTGCATGATGATAGTTATCAAGAAACTATCGATACTGATAAAGGAAAAAATATTATTATAAACAAAGAATTAGATACAGAGTCAGCTTATGAATATTGTGAAAATAAGGATAAAAAAAATTTTGAAGATAACAACGAAATTAAATCTATAAATAGTATAAATGAAAGTCAAAGTCAATATTCGAATATAAATGAACTTTCTGATTTTGAAATAGAATATCCTGAAAATACATTTTCTGAAAAAACTAGAATTAAATTAGGCGTTAAAAAAGGTAGTGTTGATGAAGCTTATTGGGAGTATGGAAATCCAGGGCTTTCAAATAGGCACATGATTATTACGGGTAAGTCTGGGCAGGGGAAGACTTACTTTGTTCAAACATTACTGTATGAGTTGGCTAATAAAAATATTAATAGTTTGGTAGTTGATTATACTGATGGATTTTTGGAAAATCAATTGGATAAAAATTTTGTTAGCAAAATGAGACATGATAATAAAATTCAATTTCACTTAGTTAAAGCGGGGGATAAATTACCTATAAATCCATTTAATCTTCAAGAAATAGATTATGGTGGTGGAACCTTTATTACTGAAGATGTAAATGATATGGCAGACCGAGTATCTCAAATGTTAGATAACGTTTTTGAGTTAGGCACTCAGCAAAGGTATTCATTGAAAACTGCAATAAGTGATGGTTATGCAAGAAACGGTAAATCATTTACCTTTTTACATTTAAAAAATATATTAAGTGACGAAGATGAATTCAAGGATGGGTTAAAAATAGTAGGTAGACTAGATATGTTATTGAGTTCAAATCCTTTCACTTATACTAAAGATTCCAAAAACTGGGAGTCATATTTAAATAAAGATGGAACTATTCATATTTTTCAATTAAAAGGATTTCAACATGATATACAAAAAGTTATTACTGAATTTGTACTTTGGGATTTGTTTAATTATCTTCAAAGTATTGGAAATACAGAAGAAAATCCAATTCCAGTGGTACTTGATGAAATACAAAATTTAAATTTTAAAGATAACTCTCCAACTGTTAAAATTTTAAAAGAAGGAAGAAAATTCGGTTGGTCAGGAATTTTTGCAACTCAATCTATATCAGCTATTAAGGGTGATATCAGTAGTGTCTATAATGCATCTGAGCAAGTTAATTTTTTACCATTGGAAGACCAAGTTAAACTTATTGCGAACACGCTATCTTTAGATAAAGACAGTAATCAACAATATCAATATCTTTTATCTAATTTACAAAAAGGCGAAAGTATTATTAAAGGGCCTATGCTTAATGGTACCAATCAAGTGGTATCACGAATAGAATCTATTAAAATAAGTGGATTTGATGATCGTATAAACTAAGTAAAGTAAATTATGACACACTAGGGTTGTATTAGTATATATTATTGGTATAATAGTACTTACTGAAATAGTGCGACCTTCAAATCGTAGATTTTTTCAGAATCTAATTGAAATGATGGTGATAGTATGCCAGATAATAGTAAAACTCGTGTCGTTGTTGGGATGAGTGGTGGCGTCGATTCATCAGTTGTTGCTTATTTATTAAAGCAACAAGGTTATGATGTAGTTGGTGTCTTCATGAAAAACTGGGACGATACGGACGAAATGGGTGTTTGTACTGCAACAGAAGATTACAAAGATGTTGCTAAAGTAGCAAACAAAATTGGAATTCCTTATTATTCCGTTAATTTTGAAAAAGAATATTGGGATCGCGTATTCACATATTTCTTGGATGAATATAAAAAGGGTCGGACACCAAATCCAGATGTGATGTGTAATAAAGAAATTAAGTTTAAAGCATTTTTCGATTATGCTATGGAACTTGATGCTGATTACATCGCAATGGGACATTATGCACAAGTTGAGCAAGATGCTGACGGTATTATGCATATGTTACGTGGGGATGATAGTAACAAAGATCAGACTTATTTCTTGAGTCAATTATCACAAAAACAAATTCAAAAAGTTATGTTCCCAATTGGAAACATTGAAAAACCAGAAGTTAGAAGAATTGCTGAAGAAGCTGGACTTTCAACTGCTAAGAAAAAAGATTCAACAGGTATTTGTTTTATCGGCGAAAGAAACTTTACAAAGTTCCTTGGTGAATATTTACCAGCACAAACGGGTAATATGATGACTGTTGACGGTGTAAAAATGGGCGAGCATTATGGTCTTATGAATTATACAATTGGTCAACGTAAAGGTCTTGGTATTGGTGGTACGGGTGAAGGTAACGATCCTTGGTTCGTTGTAGGTAAAGATTTAGCAACAAATACATTGATTGTTGGACAAGGTTACCATAATGATTTACTTTATGCCGATTATCTTGAAGCATCAGAGTTAAGTTTTATGGCACCAATCGATCGCTTTGGCAATGATTTCCATATCACTGCTAAGTTTAGATACCGTCAAACTGATGTTGGTGTGACGGTTCATTTAAATGATGACCGTACAGAAGCTACAGTTGAATTTGATGCACCAGTACGTGCTATTACACCTGGACAGGCTGTTGTCTTTTACGATGGCGCAGAATGCTTAGGTAGTGGTATCATTGACGCTGCATTTAAAAAGTCAACTGAGGGATCAAAACAATTACAATATGTTTAAATTGAATTTATAATAGTTAAGGCACAAACAAATATTTTGTTTGTGCCTTTTTATATTTGTGGCATAATATAATAGAGATGAAAAAACGAAGGGGTCTTATTGACTGATGACTAATATATATTTTATTCGACATGGCAAAACAGAATGGAATCTTGAGGGACGATACCAAGGTGCGAATGGAGATTCACCCTTACTTGAACAAAGTTACATAGAAATACAACAATTAATCAAAGCACTTAAATCAATAAAATTTGATGCTATTTATTCAAGTCCTATTAAGCGTGCAAAGGACACAGCAAATTTAATTAATACAGGCCTAAACCAAAATTTGGATGTTATTTTGAATGATAACTTAGAAGAATTTCATTTAGGGAAAATGGAAGGCATGAAGTTTACAGATGTGGCTGTTCAGTATCCTGAGGAACTCGATGCCTTCCGTAATCATCCCGATAAATATGATCCTAAAAATATTAATGGCGAAACATTTCAAGCTTTATTAAAGCGGATGGTTCCAACAATTAAAAAAATTGTTGACCAAAATAAAATAGATGCAAATATTATCATTGTTAGTCATGGTGCGGCGCTTGGTGCCTTGATTCACGATTTATTAGGAGTACCGCTGAAAGACTTCCGTAAACAAGGTGGCTTATCGAATACTAGTACGACTATTTTGGAAACACAAAATGGAACCGAATTTAAATTAGTTAAATGGAATGATACTAGTTATTTGGATAGAATACGCGATGAAAGTGATGTCGTTTAAGGAGTAATAATGGGTAAGAGAGAAGAAAAAGAAGCAGAATCAAAACATATTATTCATCAATTAGTTGAAAAGGTTGAAAAAGAACCTAATAATCAAACGGCTTATTATGAATTAGGTAGTTATTTAACAAAAGTAAAAGACTACCCTCAGGCGGAAGAACTGTATAAAAAAGCTATTGGATATTTTGATGAGAAAAATGAACAAGTTGATTTATTACAATATGGTCTTGGTAACGTGTTTTACGAGGCAGAACTGTATTCTGAAGCAATTCAATCATTTCAAAAAGTAACTAATCAAAAGTTGAAAGAAACAGCTTTTTTAATGTTAGCACAATCATATATGGCTCAAGAGCTGTATCAACAAGCATTAGTATTTGCGATTACGGCTCAAGAAATAAATCCTAAAAATATGGACGCCAACGAATTAATTGGCGATATTTTCTTAGCATTGGGTCAGTTTGAAAATGCTGGTAAATATTATGACTTAGTTCTTAAAATAGATGAAAATAATGCAAAGGCTAATTTTCAACGAGGCTTAGCTAATATGGTTTTAGGAATTGAATTCAATACTTATTTTGATCGTTCAAAAATAGCCAATCAGGCCTATTTTGAGGCACAAAAACAAAGATTAAGTGAAATAGAATCGTTTATAAAATTACGTGATAAATAAAGAGGATGTGAAATAATGGTTGTTCAGAAACTAAATTTATTTAATGATGATCCTCAAAGTGATGAAACACAAGCTTACTTGGTTGGTAAGGTTGCAACCATATTTTTTCAAAGCCAAGATAGTTTTTATAAAGTGATTCTAATTCACAGTATTGAAAGTAATTTGGAATGGCCTGAAGATGAGGTTGTTGTTACTGGTAATTTTGCTGACATTAAAGAGGAATCTACGTACCGCTTCTATGGTCAACAAGTTGAGCATCCCAAATATGGGAAACAATTTCAAACGAGTAATTATCAAAATGAAACACCTACTTCAAAAATGGGGCTTATTACCTATCTATCTGGCTCAGAATTTAAAGGGATTGGGAAAAAGACTGCGGAATCAATTGTTGAAAAGTTAGGAACGAAAACAATTGATAAAATATTAGCAGATGATACTGTACTTGATTCATTAGAATTATCAAACAAGCAGAAAACAACAATATTAGAGACTGTTCGAGTAAATAATGGGATGGAACAAATTATTATTGGATTAAATGGTTTTGGATTTGGTAGTCAATTAGCCGCAACTATTTATCAAACTTATAAAGAAAAAACCCTTGAAATTATTCAAGAAAATCCATATCAACTAGTAAATGATATTGAAAATATTGGCTTTAAAAAGGCAGATCAAATTGCTGGAGAATTAGGATTTGCAGCTGATTCTTCAGGTCGAATACAAGCAGGTATTTTGCAAAGTATCAATGATTTATGTCAACAAGATGGCGATACCTATGCGACTGCAGAGCCGTTGTTGGAAGCATCTTTACGATTATTAGAGAGTAGTCGAAGAGTCAGAATAAACCCTGAGGCAATCTCAAAAGAACTCATTAATTTAGCTAAATCAGGACTCGTTGTCGGTGATGAACAGCGTATTTATTTAAAAAATCTGTATCATGCAGAATACCAAATTGCTGAACATTTAAAAAGATTACTTTCATCGGGGCAAGAAAAAGGTAAGTTAGCAGAAAAAGATATTGATAAAGCAATTCGTAAGATTGAAAAAAAACTTGATATGAATTATGGTGAGTCACAGATTAATGCCATTAGGGCGGCTATGAATTCACAGATATTTTTATTAACAGGTGGCCCAGGAACGGGTAAAACAACCGTTATTAATGGTATCGTGGAGTTATTTGCGGAATTAAATGACTTTTCGCTCGATCTTAGTAGTTATGGAGAAGGACAAACATTTCCTATTCTTTTAGCTGCACCTACTGGGCGAGCAGCAAAAAGAATGACTGAAACGACTGGATTACCTGCCAGTACAATCCATAGACTCTTAGGACTAACTGGAAGAGAATCGAATAATGATGTTGAAACGAAAGATTTAGAAGGTGGCTTATTAATTATCGATGAAATGTCGATGGTTGATACGTATTTATTGAATACATTAATGAATGCAATACCTACAGATATGAAAGTCATTTTTGTAGGTGATAAAGATCAATTGCCTTCTGTTGGTCCTGGGCAAACATTTTATGATTTATTGAAAAGTGACTATCTTGAGCGAAAAGAATTAACGGATATCTATCGTCAAGGTGATGGGTCATCAATAATTTCACTCGCACATTCAATAAAAAAAGGTGAATTACCTGCTGATTTTACACAGAATCAAAAGGATCGTTCATTTTTCGCGAGTCGTGAATTTCAAGTTGAATCAATTATTAAACAGGTTGTTGAACGAGCTAAGAATAAAGGGTTCACTTCAAGTGATATTCAAGTTCTGGCACCAATGTATCGAGGTGCGGCGGGAATTAATCGTTTAAATGAAATGTTACAAAATATTATGAATCCACTTGAAAATAGTAGACAAAAAGAAGTACTTTTTAGAGATCAAAAATTTAGAATTGGTGACAAGGTGTTACATCTTGTTAATAGTCCTGAAAATAATGTTTTTAATGGAGATATAGGTAAGATTGTAGGAATTACATTGGCCAAAGATAGCGAAGATAAGGTAGACGAACTAGTTATTGCTTTTGATCAAACAGAAGTGACTTACAGGCGAAATGAATGGCAAAAAATAACTTTGGCATATTGCACATCTATTCATAAGTCTCAAGGTAGTGAGTTTAAAATGGTTATTTTGCCAATGGTTTCGCAGTATAAGCGAATGCTTAAACGTAATTTACTGTATACCGCAATTACCCGTGCTAGCCAGTTATTGATTTTGCTTGGCGAAGAAAAATCATTTGAAGAATGTGTTGAGAATGAATCAGCCAATAGAAAAACAACGTTATTATTACGAATTGAACAGATTTTTGATGGTGATATTAAAAAAGTTGATGATTCGATTAAAGAGAGCCAACTAGCTAAAAAATCTATTAAAATAGCTCCGCCTGTTCCAACTTTAATTGAAAAATTTATTTTAACTAACGACAATATTATGGATGGTTCAATTGATCCAATGATTGGAATGGAGAATAGCCGACCATAGAAAAAGCCTATATATCTCAATTAAATGAGATATATAGGCTTTTTAGTTAATCCAAAATGGGTATGATAAGACGCTATACTCAATTTCAAAGAAACGGGTTCCTAGGTCTTCACCATCCATTTGACCGTACTCTAAAGAGTCAACGGAAAGTTTAATTTTATCTGATGTAAAATGGTGAACACCTTTTTGGTTAATATGTTTACCAGATTTCAGTAAAATGGCTAGATAGATTAATTTTAGTGCACTAGGTTTTTCAATGATAATTAAGTCTAAATTATTTTTTGTCGGATCTGCCATTGGTAAAATTGGAACACCGCCACCAAAGTAGGGATGATTTGATGTTGTTACAAGAAAGGCATTTTGATAAAATTCTTGATGGCCATTCACCCGGACAGTTATGGGAAATGCAGCTTGTCTTGATAAAGTTCCTAATAGGGCGCTTAAGTAAGTAAGCGATCCTAGATGAAGTTTATTCAATAGTTTCTTTGAACTTGATTGATTTGCGATACTTACTATTTGCGCATCGAAACCTACGCCAACATTATTTATAAAGTATTTTTTTTCATGCCGTGATAATTCGTGCATGACACCTAAGTTTAATAGTTTAGGTGAAGTTGTGTTTAATACTTGTTCAAGAGCTACAAGTGGAGATTTGGGGATACCGACACCTCGAGCAAAATCATTTCCTGATCCTGCAGGAATATAGGCAATTGGGATATCAAATGTGTTCGCATTTTTAACACCATTGATACATTCATTTAAAGTACCGTCGCCGCCAATAACTAGTATAATTTGATTATTGTCTGTTTCGATGGGGTGATAATGTCTGGCGTAATTTTCCGTTAGAAGGGAAGCATGACCAATATAGTCTGTCAGATGGGCCTTAAAATAGACATTTTGAGAAATTAATTTTTTTTCAATAGATTGCCAAATTTGTTTAGCACGACCACTTCCAGCAGACTCATTAACGATAATGAAATATTGATTCATGAACTTCCCTCCTTAATTAATACTAATAATTATAACTAAAATTTAAAAGGATTTAAAGATAAATTTTGATTATATAAAAATAGCTCAATATTCTAATTAGAATATTGAGCTATTTTTGTTAAACGATAACTAACATTGGTAAAATCATTGGTTTACGTTCAGTTTGTTCATATAAGAATTTTTGTAAGTCATCAACGATTGCATCATTAATCATGGCTTCTGTAATTTTATCATTTTTTAATAAGCGACTCATGACACGGAATAAGCGACGACGACCTTGATTAATTAATTCTCCTGATTCGCGCATATAGACAAATCCACGAGATAATAAATCTGGTCCTGCTTGAATTTCATGTTTTTTCATGTCAATCGTTGCAACGACAACAACAAGGCCTTCTTCAGAAAGGACTTGTCGATCATTTAGGACAGCGCTACCGATATCACCAATTCCTGAACCATCGACATAAATATCATCAGCTTCAAAATGACCAGCAATTCGAGCAGAATCACTAGTTAGAGCTAAGACATCACCATTTTCCATAATAAAGCTATTCTCTCTTGGAACGCCAATTTGTTCAGCTAATCCAGTATGAATTTTAAGCATTCTATATTCACCATGGACAGGGACGAAATACTTAGGTTTCATCAAACTGAGCATTAATTTTTGTTCTTCTTGGCCACCATGACCAGAAGTATGAATATTATTTACTTTACCATGGACAACAGTTGCTCCAGCTTCTGAAAGTTCATTAATAACGTGGTTTACACTGATTGTGTTACCAGGAATTGGAGAACTTGAGAAAACAACAGTATCACCAGGTTGAATAGAAACCTGACGATGAGTCCCATTAGCGATACGGCTAAGAGCTGCCATTGGTTCACCTTGTGATCCCGTACATAAAATTAAAATTTCATTTGCGGGTAATGAATTAATATCACGTGCATCAATTAAGGCATCATCTGGAATATTTAAGTATCCTAATTCACGTCCGTTAACAATTGCTGCCTCCATACTACGTCCAAAGACAGCGATTTTACGGCCTTTGGCAACAGCAGCTTCAGCAGCTTGTTGTACTCGGGAAATATTTGAAGCAAAAGTAGCAAAGATAATGCGGCCTTCACCTTTTTCAAAAATTCGTCGAATTGATTTACCAACGAATCTTTCTGATTTTGTAAAATTAGGAATTTCTGCATTTGTACTATCAGATAGTAGACAAAGTACACCATCAGCACCAAGTTGAGCCATTCTTTGAAGGTTGGGCGGCTGATTAGTAACAGGTGTTAGATCAAATTTGTAGTCCCCAGTGACTACAATGTTACCAGATGGCGTTTTGATTGCGACACCTAAAGTATCAGGAATTGAATGAGTTGTTCTAAAGAACGACACACTCGTTTTTCTGAATTTAAGAACAGTATCTTCTTCAATTTCATGCATTTCTGTTGTGGCAAGTAACCCGTGTTCTTCTAATTTTCCTTTGATTAATGCTGAAGCCAATGGTCCAGCATAAATTGGGACATTAATTTGTTTTAATAAATAGGGAATACCACCAATATGATCTTCATGACCATGGGTGATAACTAATGCTTTAATTTTTTGTTGATTGGCAACTAAGTATTGAAAATCAGGAATAACGTAATCAATTCCTAATAACTCATCTTCCGGAAACTTGATTCCTGCATCGACGACGATAATTTCATCTTGAAACTGGATGCCGTACATATTTTTACCAATTTCACCTAATCCGCCGACTGCAAAAACACCAGTCTCGTTATTTTTAACATTTATCTTTTTCATTCAGAAAACTCCGTCATTTTAAATGTAGGGTTTTCCTTTTCATATGCTAAAGCTTTATCTGATAATGTTTCAATGAATTCAATGTTATGTGTTGTTTGGTGACCAACAATACTTTGAGCTTCAATTTCAGAACTTGCTTCAAGGAAAAGTGATTTTGTTTCTTCTCTTTGTGGATTTCTATCTTGTGTTTCTTGATAATAAACTTTAAAAATCATTTGTAAAACTCCTTTAAATTAAATTGATATCATTTTGGTTAAAATGATTTGAAATGGAAATTAGAAACCGAACTGGGGGTTGTCTGCACAACATATAATTTATATTTTATCATATATTATTATTTAAGTATAGAATAGACCGATTTGAATAGACTTATAAAGGATAAAATTTAACAGACATGTTATAATTATGAAAAGTTATCGTATAAGGAAGAGTGGTGTTTTATAAATGTGGTTGGTAGTTAAAATAGTGACTGTAGTGGTTTTAATGATCATCATAATTTTAAATTATAACCGTCTGAAAAGAAATAGACAGATTACTATTCTTAAAAATAAAAGCAAACTTATTACAGATAATGCGGTTGAATTTGCTTTAAATAGACTACATGGTAATGAATATGGTATTAATTCTGAAATACTAAGGGTTACAGAAATTGTTTCAAAGGTTTGGGGTAAGAGGGTCATGGTATTTGAGTATCAATTTCAGATGAAGTCTCCTTCAGAAGAGAATATCGGGAAAATAAGAAACATTTTTTTCAATTTATTTGAAGAATTTGAAATGATGAACCTGGTTAAAAAAAGTGTCGAAGCAAAATCGGCATTTGAAGTAACAGATCTTTGGTATTTAGACGGTATTTTACATTTAGAGGTAGCACATTTGGTTAATGTTGAGACAATTATGTATACTAAAGATTTAAAAAAGGTATAGTTCAAACAGTATGTTTAAAGTGAAATAAAAAGAGTTTCTTCAATAAATTAATTATTGGAGAAACTCTTTAGTTATTTATTCAAGCATAATAGCATCGTTCGGTATAGCAAATGGTTTGTCAGTATTAATATGATCAAAGAATAATATACCATTTAAATGATCAATTTCATGTTGGACTACAATTGCTTCATAATTTTTCAAGCGGATTTTATGTTGTGTACCTTCGATATCAAAGTAACGAAGTGTAATCCGATCAGCTCTTGGCACATATCCAGGGACATCTCTATCAACTGATAAGCAACCTTCACCTTCTGAAAGTGCAGCAACTTGAACTGACTGACTTAAAATAGTAGGATTAATTAACACTTGTTTAAGTGTGGGCTCTTCACCTTCTGGGCCAGGGATTAAGACAGCAGTCATTCGTTTAGAAATTGCTAATTGCGGAGCTGCTAAGCCAACACCTGCGCGTAGATGATATTTTTCAGCTATTTCTTCATTTTGACTATTCTCTAAAAATTCCATTAAATCATGTGCGAGTTGTTTATCATCATCTGAAAGCGGAAAAGTCATTTCGCTTGAACGATTTCGTAAAATTGGATTACCTTCACGAATGATATTTTTCATTGTTATTTTAATCAAAATAGTACCTCCAAATTAATATTCTACGGTACATTGTAGCATAAAATAATCATATCTGTAGGCCATTTGAAAATTAATAGTTATGTTTCATTTCTTTTAGTTTTTAATGGATTGCTGTAAAATGAAACATAGTAATTACTTTCAAGTATATTGAAAGTATTAGTTGAAAATTAATTCAATAATTAAATAAAGTAAAAATAAAGGGAGTTTAACACACTAAATTATGAATAATAAAATTGATTACCCATTAGAAGCACATTGGACTACTGAAGAAATTATCTCTGTCAGTGAATTCTATAAAGCAATAGAATTAGCAAATTCTACAGGTATTGATCGAGAAGAATTGCTTTATAATTATCGTGAGTTTAAAAAAATTGTTCCTTCCAAAATGGAGGAAAAACAAATAGGCAGATCGTACGAAGATGAATCAGGTTTTAGTATTTATCGTACAATGAAATTTGCAAGAGAGAGTACAAGGGACGTTATTAAAATTAACCAATAGGGAGGTTATGATTTGAATATTGATGAGGTTAATTATCAGGTTAAAAGTTGGCTGACAGAGGCACGTGAAAATATTATTCATGCATTTGGAAATCCATTGTCTGTTGAAACAAAAAGTAGTCGAGTTGATCTTGTAACTAATATGGATAAACAGACTGAAAAATTTTTAGTAAACAAAATTCGTACCTTTGATCCGAAAGCCAAAATTTTAGGTGAAGAAGGTTTTGGGGATGATGTAACAAATTTAGATGGTACTGTTTGGATTGTTGATCCAATTGATGGCACAATGAATTTTGTCAAACAGAAAGATCATTTCGCGATTATGATTGGTATTTATGAAAACGGTATTGGAAAATTGGGATTCATTATGGATGTAATGAATAATGTTTTATATTCTGGTGGGCCAGATAGGGGCGTCTTTGCCAACGATAAAAAACTTGAAAAGCCTGAAAATATAGCACTTAAGGATGGCTTGCTAGGTTGTAGCTCACCTATGTTAATGATGGACTATAAGCATTTACAATCAATTGTTCAACATAGTTCAGGTGCTAGGGTTTATGGAAGTGCCGGTATTGAGTTTGTTCACATATTACGTGGACAAGAAATTGGTTATGTTTCTCACTTAAAACCATGGGATTTTGCAGCCGGTAAAATATTGGCGGAAACTCTTGGTATCACCGTGAAAACAATTGACGGGTTAGAGCTCGATATGTTACAATCAGCAGATGTATTAATAGCAACGGAAAACGCACAAGAGGACATTTTAAAACTACTAAATAGTTTTTAGTAGAATCGCGTTGTGGCTGTGACTAACAAGTCGCAGTTTTTTTATGCGATTTATTTATGAAAAAGTATGAAAACTTTTAGTAAGTGTGTTAATTGTCTGCTATAATAGTGAACTGTAGTTATTATTCGTAAAAATATTAAGGCTCCAACGAAAGGAAGAACAAACTTGAAAACAAGAGATGACATTCGTAACATTGCGATTATCGCCCATGTCGATCACGGTAAGACGACATTAGTTAATGAATTATTAAAACAATCAGATACATTGGATGGCCATTCAGAAATTAGTGACCGTGCCATGGATACAAATGATATTGAAAAAGAACGTGGTATTACAATTTTATCAAAAAATACTGCTGTTAGAGTTGGCGACAAACAAATTAACATTTTAGATACACCTGGACATGCCGATTTCGGTGGTGAAGTAGAACGTATCATGAAAATGGTTGATGGTGTTTTACTTGTCGTTGATGCTTTTGAAGGAACAATGCCTCAAACACGTTTTGTTTTGAAAAAAGCTTTAGAACAACAATTAGTACCAATCGTTGTTATTAACAAAATTGATCGTATGGGTGCTCGTCCACAAGAAGTTGTTGATGAAGTTCTTGATTTGTTTATTGAATTAGGTGCTGATGAAGCACAACTTGATTTCCCTGTTATTTATGCTAGTGCATACAATGGTACATCAAGTATGGATCCAGATATCGAAACTCAAAAACATTCTATGGATGACGTTTTTGAAACAATTATAAATACAATTCCTGCACCAGTTGATAACAGTGACGAACCATTACAATTCCAAGTTTCAATGTTGGATTATAATGAATATGTTGGTCGTGTTGGTATTGGTCGTGTGTTCCGTGGAAAAATTGCTGTTGGTGATCAAGTTTCTGTTATTAAACTTGACGGCTCAGTTCAAAACTTCCGTGTTTCAAAACTTTTTGGTTTCTTCGGTTTAGATCGTGTTGAAATTAATGAAGCTAAAGCCGGTGATTTAATTGCAGTTTCAGGGATGGATGACATCTTCGTTGGTGAAACTGTAACACCAAGTGATCATCAAGAAGCATTACCATTAATGCGTATTGATCCACCTACACTACAAATGACATTCAGAACGAATGATTCACCATTTGTTGGACAAGATGGTAAAAACATTACTGCTCGAAAGATGGAAGATCGTCTTAAATTACAATTGCATACTGATGTTTCATTGAAAATTGAAGATACAGATTCTCCAGATGCTTGGGTTGTTTCAGGTCGTGGAGAATTACATTTATCAATCTTAATTGAAACTTTACGTCGCGAAGACTATGAAATTCAAGTTTCACGTCCAGAAGTTATCTACCGTGAATTCGAAGGCAAGATGCAAGAACCATTTGAAAGCGTCCAAATCGATACACCTGATGAATATTCTGGTGGTGTTATTGATACAATGGCTCAACGTAAGGGTGAAATGATTAACATGGAGACCGGTAATAACGGCCAAACTCGTTTAACTTTCTCAGCTCCTACTCGTGGTTTAATTGGATATGATTCACAATTCCTTTCAATGACTCGTGGATACGGTATCTTAAATCATACTTTCTCTGAATACAAACCAGTTATCCGTAACTGGGAACCTGGTCGTCGTAATGGCGCATTAGTTTCTATTAATTCAGGAAAAGCTACAACATATTCAATTATGAGTATTGAAGAACGTGGAACAATTTATGTAACACCTACTACTGATATTTATGAAGGAATGGTTGTTGGACAAAGTAGCCGTGAACGTGATATTTCTGTAAATATTACTAAAGGAAAAGCTATGAGTAATGTTCGTTCTTCTAATAAAGATCAAACAGCCTCAATCAAGAAACCAACTATTCTTACTCTTGAAGAATCATTGGAATTCTTGAACACGGATGAATTATTAGAAATCACACCAAATAATTTACGCTTACGTAAACGTATCTTAGATACAAATATGCGTGAAAAAGCTCAAAAACAACATAAAACAGATTCAAAAAAAGGTTAATTTAAAAAGAGTTGAAAATGATTAAGTTCATTTTCAACTCTTTTTTTTAATCATGATAAATAGTAATATGGTATACTATTAGGAGTCACGAGAGAATAAAATCGATGAAAAACAACATTTCTAAAGAAAATGTGATGGTCACTTTGCAAGAAAATGTAGATAAAATAAATAAATTTATCTGGAAACAGCGAAATACATTTTACTAGCTTGGTTATGTTACATTTTAAGAAGTAGTTGATACTTAATTGTTCGTTTTTCTCGTGAAGTAGATTTTGTGTTGGAGTGTGCTCTGTTTGAAGAAAAAACTGAAAAGAAGCAGATAAAGAATCTTGAAGTAACTTCGAATAGACACTTTAGTACTAAATTTGAAAAAATGAAGAAATAAGTTGGATTAAAAATGCAAATTTTAAAAAGAATAACACAAAAATTACAATATCTTGATTATTTTATTTTTATACCGTATATCATATTATCCGGAATTGGTGTGGTCATGGTTTATTCTGCTAGTTCATATAAGGTTCAAATGGCGGGTGGCGATCCAACGACATATTTAAAAAAACAATTGCTTTTTGCCATTTTAGGATTGCTAGTTGCTTTCCTTATATATTCAATGAAGGTTAATTTTTTTAAAAGTTCTGGATTTATAATATTATTTGGTGCAGTGTCCATTCTGCTACTTTTATACGTAGTACTTAGCGGTAAAACAGTTAATGGTGCAGCAGGATGGATTAACTTTGGCTCTTTTAACATTCAGCCCGCAGAAATCAGCAAGATTTTTTTAGTCTTGTTTATGGCGCAACAAGTTGCATTCCGTGAAAATAAAGAATTAAGTTATGAGGGTAGAAATAAACGTCGTTTTATCTATGCGATTGCAGTAGCCTTACCACTCATTTTAATTTTGGTTGAACCAGATGTGGGTGGGTTTATTATTAATTTTAGTGCAGTATTAATCATTATTTTGGCTAGTGGGTATTCAATTGGAATAACTTCTTTAATTTCTGTTGGTGGCATGGGTACTTTAATGATATTATTATCAAAATTAAAATCTGTTTCTCCAGATTCTGGTGGTCCATTAGCATATATGGCTAAAAGATTTAGTGGATTCAATGATCCGTTTAAATATCAGCAATCAACTGGACAACAGCTGGTAAATTCATATTATGCATTAAGTAATGGTGGTATTTTTGGTGCAGGACTAGGAAATAGCATCCAAAAACGAGGCTATCTACCAGAACCGTATACTGATTTTATATTAGCAATTACAGGTGAAGAACTTGGATTATTGATGGTATTTTTTATTTTAATATTACTTTTCAGTATGATTGGACGAATTATCTTTATTGGTTCTAAAAGTAAAGAAACTTTCCATTCACTTTGTTGTTATGGAATTGCGACGTTTATGACAGTGCAGACTGTATTTAATGTTGGTGGTATATCAGGTGTTTTACCAATAACAGGTGTAACATTTCCATTTCTTAGTTATGGCGGATCAAGTATGCTTATCTTGAGTTTCTGTGTAGGCTTAGTTTTAAATATATCAGCTTTAAGAAAAAAGGAATTACTAAATAATAAATAAAAAGGGGGTCATAATCAAATGCTTGACGAAGAAAATGGGACTAAGTTAGTTATACAAAAAAGACAAGGTGTCATTGTGTTTTTATACCATATGAAGCAAATTAAGCAGTTGAAACGATTCGGTATTATTCAATATATTTCAAAAAAAATGAAATATGTTGTCATTTATATGAATCAAGAAGACCTACCCGAGACGATTAAGAAAATTCAAAATTTAAAATTTGTTAAAAAGACAGAAGTATCGCATCGCCCTGATATTGATATGGACTTTGGGTCTCGAATGGGTGAAAAAGCATTTAAATTAACAGATGAAGATCAAGAAAAATTTAAAAATAAAAGTGAGTAAAGTATATGAGAATAATTTCAGGTGAATATGGCGGAAGAAAATTAAAAGCAGTTCCGGGTATGGCAACAAGACCTACAACGGATAAAGTTAAGGAATCAGTGTTTAATATTATTGGTCCTTATTTTGATGGCGGTAAATCGTTAGATTTATTTGCAGGTAGCGGAGGGTTAAGTATCGAAGCTGTTTCTAGAGGAATCTCGCATGCTTTTCTAATTGATAGACAGTATCAAGCAATTAAAACAATTAATGATAATATTGCTATCACAAAGGAAGAAGATAAGTTTACGGTCTATAAGCAAGATGCCGATAAAGCAATTGGACTATTAAAAGGTAAAGAAACATTTGATCTTGTTTTTTTAGACCCACCTTATAAGACCCAAGAAATAATTGATACGATAAAAAAAATAGATAGCAGCGAGTTGTTAAATAATCAAGCTTTAATTATTTGTGAAACAGATCAATATGCTAACTTACCTGATGATATTTCTGGATTCAGGCTATTTAGGAGACAAAATTATGGAATTACACAGGTAACGATTTATCAAAAGGAGAACTAAAATGAATGCAGTTTTTCCGGGAAGTTTCGATCCATTAACTAATGGACACTTAGATATTATTGTTCGATCAAGCCAAATTTTTGATAAAGTTATTGTCGCAGTTATGACTAATACTAAAAAGAAGTCATTGTTTACAGCTGATGAAAAGGTAGATTTGATTAGTGAAGCTACCTTTTCATTAGCAAATGTAGAAGTAGTTAGTGTTGAATCAGATTTAACGATTAACTTAATGCACCAATTAGATGCTAAAATAATTATTCGTAGTGTTAGAAATAATAGGGATTTTGAATATGAAAAAGATATTGCATTGATGAACAAAGAGTTAGATGAAACAGTGGAAACTGTATTGATGCTTGCTAATCCTAAATACGCACATATTTCCTCAAGTTTAATGAAAGAAATATTTAAATTTGATGGAGATATTTCAAATATGGTACCTAATCATATAAAAGTAGCTATGATTAAAAAATGTCATGAAGTAATTAGTAAGGAAGATTAACTTAAATAAAATGAATCATCATTAAAATACGTGATAATGATTTAAGGAAAAAAACGAATTTCATTTTAAATGAAATTCGTTTTTTTGCGTATTTAAATATAAGAGGGAGGTGGATAAGATGGATCAAATAAAAAAAATTTGAATTGAATATCGAAAAATTATCATTATTTGTGTGGTATCTGTAATAGCATTGACCATTTTTTCAATAGTTACACAACATAAAAGTAGCAAAACAGATGATATGTTAGTTAATAGTATTACTAGTACGTCGTCTAGCTCGGAAAAAAATATATCAAGCCATTTAGAAACCTCAAATGGTGGGAAAATCGTTGTGGATATCAAAGGAAATATAAAAAAACCAGGTATATACACAATGAAAACAGGAATGAGAATTAGTCAGGTAATCGATTTAGCTGAGGGATTTTTATCTAACGCTGATCAGAAACAGATTAATTTAGCTCAAAAAGTAACAGATGAGATGGTTATATATGTTCCGGCAAAAGGGGAAGTAAAAGAAAATAAAGTAGCAGCTACTACTGCCCAAGGATCTTCTGTTATGGATGCAGGGTCTACTACAGGAACTCAGGATAAATCGAATGATGAATCAACGGTTAATTTAAACACCGCAACGAAAGAACAACTGCAAGGGTTGACTGGAATTGGACCAAAAAAAGCAGAACAAATTTTACAATATAGAGAAGAACATCAATCGTTTAAAACTACGGATGAATTAAAAGAAGTTGGCGGCATCGGTGATAAAACATATGAAAGTCTAAAGGACTCATTAGCGGTCTAACTTTTTTTAAAGATTTATTTTTGATATACTATAAAAAAATGAAAGAAGGAAATACCTAAATGCCTGATAATAGAATTCCTTGGGATCAATATTTTATGACGCAAGCTGCATTACTATCATTAAGAAGTACATGTGAAAGATTATCTGTTGGTGCGATACTTGTTAGAGATAAACGGATTATTGCAGGCGGATATAACGGCGCTGTTTCAGGGGATGTACATTGTATAGATGAAGGTTGCTACCTTGTAGACGGACATTGTGTACGAACGATTCATGCAGAAATGAATGCAGTTTTACAGTGTGCAAAGTTTGGCTCAGCGACAGATAATTCAGAAATTTATGTGACAGATTTTCCTTGTTTACAGTGTACAAAAATGCTACTTCAATCCGGCGTGAAAAAAATATATTATTTACGTAATTATCATAATGATGATTATGCCATATCACTATTAGAAAGAAATAATGTTATTTTTGAGCAAGTAAAAGTTGATAAAAATTATATTGAAGAAATTGTTCTGAATAAAATATTTTCAGAATAAAATCAGTTGAAGCAGTTGATCTATTTTTTGCGACGTTAGTTATTGGAATAACAAGTTTATATGTTGTAAATTACAATCCTATTTGGATTATTTTCGCTATCGTTATTTTTATACGAATTATTACGTTAAAACGTTCGATAACTTTTTATATTTGTTGTGTCTGTATTTTAATTTTTGGTATTTATTTTTACAGTAATGCGAAGGAAAGCCAGAAGCAAGTTGTAGTTGAAAAAGAGGTACAAAATGTTAATGTGAAAATTTACCCTGATGATTATTCAATCAATGGTGATTTGGTTAGTTTTGATGGACAAATAATTTCTAATTCACAAAAAATTCGAGGATTTTATAACTGTAAGTCACAAAATGAACTCAATAAGATTAAACATAATAAACACACTAAAATTATAAACGTTGATGCTAAGCTACAAAAAATTAAATCAGCGACAAATGAAAACGAGTTTGATTATCAAAGTTTTATGCGAACTAAATCAATTTACAATAGTATGACTATTATAAAAGTTAATAATAGTGAAAAAAATGTCATGAATTTATCGCTTGAATCCGTGATAAGTAAGTTACATGAATTACGAGCAGAATTAAAAAGTTATTTTAATTCTTTATCCAATCCGTTAGATAAATTTTTGAATGCTTTGGTAATTGGTGATAAGACTCAGGAATTCAATCAGGATTTAGCCTCTATAAGACAATTAGGATTAATTCATTTATTCTGTTTATCGGGTTTACATGTATATTATTTTGTGATGTTAATAAGAACGTTAGGAAATAGACTATTAATCCCACGTGAGACAGTAGCCAAAGGATTACTTTTTTTACTTCCATGCTATTTAGTTATTGCAGGGGAATCTAGTAGTTTACGACGTGCAATTTTTATGTGTATGGTTCAACTTATTTGTGAACTAATTGATAAACCTGTCCAAGGGATTACGGTTTGGTGTTTCGCTTTGTTAATAGGATTGGTGATTGAACCACAAGTACTGTTCACATTTGGCGGTCAGTTGAGCTATCTAATGTCATTACTACTAATCTTTATGGAGAATAAAGGTACTTTTGAATCAGGTATTTGGCTAAACTTATTTAGTTTGCCATTTATTTTTTTCAACGTTTATCAGTGGAATGTTCTATCAATTGTACTTAGTATTTTTATTATTCCTATTTTTGAATTCTTAATCCTACCAATTGTAATTTTTGGAGGAATGGTTGGGATTCATTTTAAGGTTGTTATGGATGGGATAAATACTGTATTAAAAACGTTTATTTATTTTTTTGATGAACTAGCACGTTTACCATTAACGATAACGTTTGGTAAACCCAGTTTAAATATGTGCATGCTATTTTTCATGTGCACCTTAACATGTTTTTTACATCCTTCGTGTATTAAAAGATGGGCAATATTAGTTAGTTTCTATGTTATGGTATTTCTATGGATCCATTTTCCAATTCGGCAAGAAGTCGTTTTTTTTGACATTGGTCAAGGGGATTCAACATTGATAAGAAAGCCGTTTAATAGGCAAATTACATTAGTAGATACAGGCGGTAAAGTTCATTTTAAGATGGATAGCTGGCGAACTAGAAAGGAGTATCAAACTTCTGGTGAAAAAATTATTACTAATTATTTATTAAGCAAAGGAATCAGTCATATAGACTATTTATATTTGACGCATCAAGATGCAGATCATATAGGTAATTTTCCGTCTATATTAACCAAAATAGACGTCGATAGAATGATTGTTCCATCTGGAATGGAACAACTGCCACAATTCATTAAAAAAATAGAATCTACTCGACCGCCTAAAATGGTGATACCTATGACAGATAATAGTAAAAAACAGGATGCTGAATTGATGATTCTACATCCTTTTAATCAAGGTATAGGAAAAAACGAAGATTCTCTTGTTTTATTTGGAACAATCGGGAAATATAGCTATCTTATTACTGGCGATTTGGACCGAGCTGGTGAAAAAAAGGTTATTCAAAAATATCCCAATTTACAAATATCAATTCTTAAAACAGGTCATCATGGCAGTAAAACTGCGACTGATCCAATATTTATTGATCAAATAAAACCGAAGTTAGCGGTGATTTCTGCTGGTAAGAATAATAGATATGGCCACCCACATCAAGAAACATTAGATACTTTGAAAAAATATCGAATACCGTTTGTTAGTACAGCAGAGCATGGTATGATAAGAATCAGCAAGTTTCAAAATTATAAAGAAAAATTAGAAGTTTTTAACAATGAAAAGAGCTGATAAATATGAATTCACAGGCAATAATTTCAACGTTATCTCTTGAAAATGTGAAGCCAGTAAATCTTGTCTTAGGTAATGAGACTTATTTAATGGAAGATGTAAAAAAAGCATTTACTGAGTTGATACCTGAAGAAGAGAGAACGATGAATTTAGGTAAATATGATATGGAGGAGGTTCCGTTGGCTAAAGCATTAGATGATGCGATGTCTGTTCCTTTTTTTGGTGATAAGCGCTTAATTTTTATTCAAAATCCTTTTTTTCTAACGTCAGACACTAAAAAAAGAAAAATTGAACACGATATTGATGGTCTTTTATCTTATTTAGCTCATCCGGAACCAACAAGTATTGTAGTTATATTTGCGCCTTATAAAGAATTAGATGGTCGTAAAAAGATTAGTAAGATGCTTAAAAAATTTAGTCTAGTTATTGATAATCAACCGTTAAATGAGCGTGCAACGCGACAGTTTATAGCCCAAGAGATGGCTAACAAATCATTTGAAATAGATGAAAACGCTTTGGAATTATTTCTAGAAAGAACCAATACAGAATTATCAACAATCATGAATGAATTGCCAAAGTTATTTTTGTATAATTTTGAAACCCACCGAATTACATTATCATCTGTTGAAAATTTAGTTTCTAAAACTTTAGAACAAAATATATTTGATTTAGTAGATGTTGTTATTTCAAATAATATTGAAAAATCAGTAACGTTGTATCATGATTTAATTTTACAAAATGAAGAGCCAATTAAGATAAATGCAATATTATTGGGACAATTTAGATTATTATTACAAGTGAAAATTTTGCAAGATAAAGGTTACTCACAAGGAGATTTAGCTAGTGTTTTAAAAGTGCATCCTTATCGAATTAAGTTGGCACTTCAAAAGATAAAGAAATTTAATAGAAGTGATTTGAGGAAAATTTATTTAGCGTTAATTGATTTAGAAAAAGCAATGAAGACGACACAACAAGATCAAGAAGGATTATTCTCATTATTTATGCTTCAAATTAATCGTATAGATGTATAAAATAAAAAATACCCAGTAGATTATTAATCTACTGGGTATTTTTCTGAAAACTTATTTAGCGTAACGAGCAGCCATACGAGACTTATCACGAGCAGCTTTGTTTTCTTTGATCAAACCTTTAGAATGTGCTTTGTCGATTGCAGTAATAGCAGCTTTGTATAAAGCATCTACATTATCGGCACCAGCAGTCTTAGCTTGTTCAAACTTCTTTACAGCAGTACGCATTGTGCTTAATTGAGCAGCATTTTTAACGTTTGCTTTTTCATTCGTTTTTACACGTTTAATTGCAGATTGAATAATTGGCATTTAAGTCACCTCCACTTATCATGATCACCTTATTGGTTCTCAACAAATATTTCAACAACCATTATTATACCTAACCAAATTAGTTAATGCAATGAAAACTTGTAAAGGATTTTTACTTGATAGTAATAATTAGATAAGAGAAGTTATAAAAAACTTGCAATATACTCTAAATTTTAGTAAGGTTAGATTTGTTCCAAGTAACCTTTAACTTAGTTTGTTGACGTCTCACCGACGACTTACTCGGTTTTAGGCATTTAGATTCAGAAAGGTGGGAAACACTAATGGCAATTACAAATGAAAAGAAAACAGAAATTATGAACGAATATGCTCGTCAAGAAGGCGATACAGGTTCTGCTGAAGTACAAATCGCTGTACTTACTGCAGATATCGTTGAATTGAATGCACATATCGGCGTTCATAAAAAAGATTTCGCTTCACAACGTGGTTTGATGAAGAAAATCGGACATCGTCGTAACCTTTTAGCATATTTACGTAACAAAGATATTCAACGTTACCGTGAATTGATCCAACGCTTAGGTCTTCGTCGTTAAAACTAAAAGCAAAACTCTTAATAAGAGTTTTGCTTTTTTTATTTTTAAAATTTAAGATATGTCTACTATAAGTGAGTTAAATGTAAAACGTTCATAAATTTTATGGTATAATTGAGATTCAAATAAAGAAAAAGAAGGTTTTTTTCAATGGACGGATATAGAGTTGCGGTTGTCGGTGCTACAGGCGCTGTTGGAACACGAATGATTCAAATGCTAGAAGAAACAAGTTTACCCATCAATAGTATTAAATATTTGGCATCTAAACGTTCTGCAGGACAAGTATTAAAATTTAAAGGTCAGGATGTTATCGTAGAAGAAACAACATCTGATTCTTTTGAGAATGTTGATTTGGCTCTATTTTCTGCTGGCGGTAGTGTATCTAAAAAGTTTGCACCTGAAGCAATTAAACGTGGTGCAGTTGTTGTAGACAACACTAGTGCGTTTAGAATGGATCCTGATGTCCCACTAGTAGTTCCTGAAGTTAATGAACAGGCACTTTATGAACACAAAGGACTAATTGCTAACCCAAATTGTTCAACTATCCAAATGGTAGTTGCACTAGAACCAATTCGTAAAAATTACGGTTTAAAGAAGGTTGTTGTTACAACAATGCAAGCTGTTAGTGGTGCTGGAAACTTAGCTATTCAAGAATTAAAAGATGAAACACAAGCTTATCTTGATGGCGAAGAGATGGAAGCAAAGATTTTACCAGCTTCTGGTGATAAAAAGCATTATCCAATTGCATTTAATCCACTACCACAAATTGATGTTTTTGAAGACACAGGTTATACACATGAAGAATGGAAAATGATTCATGAAACGAAGAAAATAATGTCTAATCAAGATATTCAAGTTACTGCAACATGTGTACGTGTACCAGTTGTTGTTAGCCATTCGGAATCTGTTTGGTTTGAAGTTGAAAGTCATGATGCTTCTGTTAAACAAATTCAAAATATTCTTGCAGATGCACCCGGTGTGGTTTTACAAGATAATCCGGAACAACAGATATATCCACAAGCAATTAATGCCACTGGTAAGAAAGATACATTTGTTGGTCGTGTTAGAGCTGATTTAGAACAGGATAATGCCTTCCAATTATGGGTCGTTTCGGATAATTTGTTAAAAGGTGCTGCATGGAATTCAGTTCAAATTGCTGAAAAATTGCATGAATTAGATTTATTAAGAGTTCCAAAGTAAAAAGAAAGGAGTGAATTAAGCGAATGTTTGAAAATGTAGATATAATGACAGCTATGGTCACACCATTTAATGATCAGAATCAAGTGGATGAAGATCGCTTAATTAAATTAATTGAACATTTAATTTTAACAGGTTCAAAAGGTATCCTGGTTAATGGTACTACGGGCGAATCGCCTACGTTGAATCATTCTGAAAAATTAAATTTGATTAAAAAAACAGTGGCAATAGTTAATGGTAGAGTTCCAATTATGGCTGGTACAGGATCAAATAATACTATGGAGACAATTGATTTTACCAATGAGGTAGCCGCTATTACTGGTGTGGACGCAGCTTTAGTTGTTGTGCCATACTATAATAAGCCTAATCAAAAAGGTATGATTGCTCATTTTGAAGCAGTTGCAAATGCTTCGAAATTGCCTATTTTCATTTATAATATTCCGGGTCGTACAGGCGTAACTATGACTGTTGAAACAATTGTTAAGTTATCTAATAATAATCATATTATTGGTATTAAAGATTGTACAGGTAGTGAAAATTTAAGTCGTATTGTTGAACAAACGCCAGATGATTTCTTGGTGTATACTGGTGAAGATACGGATAGTTTGACTGCAAAAATCTTAGGAGCAAGTGGTGTTATTTCTGTTGCAAGCCATATATTTGGTATTGAAATGACTAAAATGTATCAAGCTGTACAAGATGGAAATATTAAGCTTGCAGGAGATATTCAAAGAGAGTTGACGCCAAAAATGGCTGCACTTTTTTCTCTTCCATCTCCTGGACCAGCTAAAGCAGCTTTAAATTACAAGGGTATCTTAGTAGGTGGGTGTCGTTTACCAATAGAGGCATTAACTGACAATGAAATAAATCAACTAGTGAAAATACTAAAAATATAAAATATGTAAGAGGTGAAGTAATGAGTAAAGTTAAAATAATTCCACTTGGTGGCGTTCGAGAAAATGGTAAAAATATGTATGTCGTTGAAGTGGATGATGATCTATTTATTTTTGATTCTGGATTAATGTATCCAGAAAATGGCTTATTAGGGATTGATATTGTAATTCCTGATTTTAGTTATTTGAGAGAAAATAAAGAACGAATTGTAGGTGTTTTCTTAACACATGGGCATGCAGATGCAATTGGTGCATTACCATACTTTGTGAGTGAATTTGATGTGCCTGTTTTTGGATCAGAATTAACAATTGCATTAGCAAAAATTAATATTGAAAATGATCCTAAGGCAAGTAAATTTTCTGATTTTCACGTTGTTAATGATCAGACTGAGATTGATTTTGGTAAAACGACAATTTCATTCTTTAAAACGACCCATTCAATTCCTGAATCATTAGGAATCGTTTTAGGTACTGATGAAGGGCAGATTGTTTATACAGGTGATTTTAAGTTCGATCAAGCTGCGGCACCAGTTTACCAAACAGATTTTGGACGTTTAGCTGAGATTGGTAAGAATGGTGTTTTAGCGTTATTAAGTGATTCAGCTAATGCTGAGAACCCATTCCCAACAGTCAATGAAAGTGCAATTGACGAATACATTAATGAAACATTTGAATATCAAAAAGGTCGTATTATTGTTGCCTGTGTGGCATCAAATATATTACGAGTACAACAGATACTAAATGCTGCAAAGGAAAGTCATCGAAAGGTTATATTAACAGGACACGATGTTGAAAAAATCGTTAAAACAGCTATGGATTTGAAGAAATTAGTTCTTCCTGATGAAAATTTAATTGTTCCAATGAGTGATATTAGCAAATATGACGATGATCAACTAATTATATTGGAAACAGGTAAAATGGGTGAACCTTTAAAATCATTACAGCGAATGGCTTTAAATCAACATTCAACTGTTAATATTCATGAAGGAGATCTTGTTTTCATTACGACAACAACGTCAAAAGCTATGGAAACTAATGTGGCAAAGACAAGAGATCTCATTTACCGAGCAGGAGCTGATGTGAAAGCAATTTCTGATGAATTAAATTCTTCAGGTCATGCTGGTCAAAATGATTTACAACTAATGATCAATTTAATGAAACCAAAATACCTGGTTCCAATTCAAGGTGAATATCGATTACTTGCGGCACATGCTGATTTAGCACATACATTAGGAATGCCATATGATCATATCTTTATTACTGGTAAGGGTGATGTTTTAAGTTATTCTGAAGGAAAAATGAATTTAGGATCGCAAGTTGAAGCAGGAAATACCATGATTGATGGTATTGGTGTTGGTGATATTGGAAATATTGTACTGAGAGATCGTAAAATACTTTCTGAAGATGGTATTTTTATTGCAGTCGTCACAATTGATCGTAAAAAGAAAAAAATCATAAACAAGCCTAAAATTACATCAAGAGGATTTGTTTATACAAAAACGAGCCTTGATTTAATTGAAAAGAGTGCTGAAATTGTGTCAGAAACAGTACAAGATAATTTGAACAATAAAGAATTTGATTGGGGACATTTAAAACAAGATGTTCGTGAAAAAATGAGTCATTTCCTATATGAACAAACAAAACGACGTCCAGTTATTTTACCTGTTATTATGGAAATTAATCAGTATCATAGAAAATCAACAAAGTCTAAAGAAGTTAAACCGGCGGAAACAAAAAATAACGAAAAATAATCAAAAAGGGATAACACAAATGTTGTTATCCCTTTTTTTAGAATAAATAGAGGATATTATGGCAGAAATTATTCCGTTTCCCGACCAAGAGAAACAAAATTATCAGTTAGCAAAAAAGGCTGTAAGTGACAAAAATTATCAACTAGCATCACAATTATTCACAAAAAATTATGATGGTCATCGTAGTTTTAAAAATAATAAATTATTGGTTAATTCTCTAGTTTTGGATGCTCAATTTCAAGAAGCGTTAATTATCGCTGACGAATTTTATAGCGATTACTTAAAACGTGGGGATCAATTTGCAGTTTATTTAAATATACTGTTAAAAAACAATAAATTTATTCGAGCTTGGCAATTGGTTAAAGAGCAACCTTTTGCCACATCACTAGTTTTGGATGCTGAAAATGAATGCCGTGAAAAATTCGATAAACAACTTAGACAAAATGAACGTCAATTTGCACACTTAGGTTCAGTGGACTTTTTTGGACAGCAACAAATTGTTCAAAGTGGACTGGTACTACCTAAAAATGAATTCTTAGATGCTTGTCAAAAAATATTTATGGATAAAGACGTACATCCAATTATAAAATCAAGTCTATTGCAAGAGGTACAAAAGATACCTAATAATATTGAAATAATAAACTATTTATGGGTTGATGGAACTCAGAAAAAAATTGACGTAAAAAAATTAGTTGCAAATGAAAATGAACCTGTATTACTGACAATTAATCAATTAACAAAAAATGATGAGGGAACTATTGATGTACAAATGAATAATTCTTTAAATCATATGTTAAATTTAAAATTGGGGATGATTTATCCTTTTGCAAGTGATTTTTTGGGTATTGAGAAAGAATGGATTGAATTAGTAAAAAGTGAGTTAGGTATGGAATCCACTTTTAAAAGGACTGAAAATTTAACGTATATGGTTGAATTAAATGCATTACTTTCGAAAGAATTAACTGAAATTATGAATTAATGATTAGGTAAAGCTAGCCGTTTACAGTAATCTATGATATTCTAATAAAGAATCCAAAATTTCACTTAGATTTAGTTGTATGAGCGTAGATTTAACCAGGTTATTTTAAGACGAGATAAAAAGTTTCAGTATTCTTTAAATAGGTATTTACAAAACTCTAAACAGTCTATATAATATTTTAAGGATTCTTCTTTATTTGATGATAATGTATTTTGTTATTAAATAAAGAAGTAGTATAATAAAAACAAAGAATCATCAGGGTTAGATTTTCTAAAACTGTTTTATTCTTACAAAAACACTAGGAGGCTCTTATTCATGGCAAAAGAACATTACGAACGAACAAAACCCCATGTTAATATTGGTACTATTGGACATGTCGATCATGGGAAGACAACTTTAACAGCTGCAATTAGTAAAGTATTATCAGACAACGGTTTCGGTGAAGCAGCAGATTTCGCTTCAATCGATGCTGCACCTGAAGAACGTGAACGTGGTATTACTATCAATACTGCCCATGTTGAATACGAAACAGCTGCACGTCATTACGCACATATCGATGCTCCAGGACATGCTGATTACGTTAAAAACATGATCACTGGTGCTGCACAAATGGATGGTGCTATCTTAGTTGTAGCCGCAACTGATGGCCCTATGCCTCAAACACGTGAACATATCTTACTTGCTCGCCAAGTTGGTGTTGATTACCTTATCGTGTTCTTAAACAAAACTGATTTGGTTGATGATGAAGAATTATTAGACCTTGTAGAAATGGAAGTTCGTGAATTATTAAGCGAATATGATTTCCCAGGCGATGATATTCCTGTTATCCGTGGTTCAGCTCTTAAAGCCCTTGAAGGCGATCCAGAAGCTGTAAAACAAGTTGAATTATTAATGGATACTGTTGATTCATACATCCCAACACCAGTTCGTCCTACAGACCAACCATTCTTAATGCCAGTTGAAGATGTATTTACAATTACTGGTCGTGGAACTGTTGCTTCAGGTCGTATCGATCGTGGTACAGTTAAAGTCGGAGACGATATTGAAATTGTTGGTTTACATGAAGATGTTCTTAAAACAACAGTTACAGGTATCGAAATGTTCCGTAAAACACTTGACGAAGGTGAAGCCGGCGATAACGTTGGTGCTTTACTCCGTGGTGTTGATCGCGAACAAATCGAACGTGGACAAGTTCTTGCACAACCTGGTTCAATCAAAACTCACAAATTATTCAAAGGCGAAGTTTATATCCTTTCTAAGGAAGAAGGTGGACGTCATACTCCATTCTTCTCAAACTACCGTCCTCAATTCTTCTTCCATACAACTGATGTTACTGGTGTTATTGAATTACCAGAAGGTGTAGAAATGGTTATGCCTGGTGATAACGTTACATTTACAGTATCATTAATCGCCCCAGTTGCTATTGAAAAAGGTCTTAAATTTACTGTTCGTGAAGGTGGCCGTACTGTTGGTGCCGGAGTCGTTTCAGAAATTGATGATTAATTTTTAATTAATTAAAAAAAGAAATTCGGAAAGCTTTTGCTTTTCGAATTTTTTTTTATAACCATTTACAATCTAGTAATGATACGGTAAAATAGACAAGTATATAAATAGTACGAATATAAAATTTTTGTTCTACCGGAGGGAAAACAATGTCAGCAAAATTTGAAAAAACAGGTAAAAACAATGGAGAAATAACATTCGAAATTGAAACTGATAAAATTAAAGAAGGATTGGAAAAAGCTTTCTTAAAAGTTAAGAAAGATTTAACTGTTCCTGGATTCCGTAAAGGAAAAGTTTCACGTCAAGTATTTAACAGAATGTATGGTGAAGAATCATTATACGAAGATGCTTTAAACATTCTATTGCCAGAAGCATACGAAAAGGCACTTGAAGAAGTTAAAGTATCACCCGTTGATCAACCTGATATTAACATTGATAGTTTAGAAAAAGATTCTACATGGGTCCTTAAAGCTAAAGTTACACTTCAACCAGAAGTTGAATTAGGTGACTATAAAGGATTAACTGTTCCTAAACAATCACGTCGAGTAACTAAAAAAGACGTAGAAGATAGTTTAGAAGCAAAACGTCAACAACAAGCTGAACTTGTACTTAAAGAAGACGAAGCAGCTATTTCTGGCGACACTGTTATCATTGATTTTGAAGGTAAAGTTGATGGCGTTGCATTTGATGGTGGAAAATCAGAAAATTATACTCTTGAATTAGGTTCAAATTCATTTATTCCTGGATTTGAAGACCAATTGGTAGGACATAAAGCTGGAGAGGATGTTGACGTAAAAGTTACATTCCCTGAAGATTACCAAGCTGAAGACTTACGTGGTAAAGAAGCAGTATTTGCTGTTAAAGTTCATGAAGTCAAAGGCAAAGAACTTCCAGAAATGGATGATGAATTTGCTAAAGATGTTGATGAAGAAGTTAATACGCTTGAAGAATTACAAGCAAAAACAAAAGATCAAATTAAAGAAACAAAAGAAGCTGCAGCTAAGGAAGCAATTCAAGATGCAGCAATTGAATTAGCAGTTGATAATGCTAAAGTTGATGAAATTCCTAATTCAATGATTGAAGAAGATGTTCATCGCCAAATGGATCAATACCTTGCAAATATGCAACAACAAGGAATTGACACAAAGATGTACTTCCAATTAACAGGAACAAGTGAAGACGATTTACACAAACAATTTGAAGAAGGCGCAGAACGTCGTGTTAAAACAAATCTTGTGTTAGAAGCTATCGTTGCCGCTGAAAAAATTGAACCTTCTGAAGAAGAAGTTTCATCTGAAATATCAAACTTAGCAGAACAATATGGTATGGAAGAAGAAGCAGTTCGTTCTGCTCTTTCAGACGATATGGTAAAACATGATATTGCTATCAAGAAAGTTGTTGACGAGTTAGCTGACTCAGCAGTTGAAGAAGCAAAAATGAAAAAATAAATAATTAATCGGATATTTTGATTAATCATTTTGAATGAATGAGATTGAAGCGAGTTTATTAGCTTCAATCTTTTTTGTTAAATACATTTGAACGTAAATATTCGCGAAATATTGCTTTATTTGGTACTATAGGTATGCATAAAGTAAAAGATGAGAAGAAAAATACGAGGTGGTAAAATGTTCGAAAATACTGAAGAAGGCGGACCCGTAAATTGTTCTTTTTGCGGTAAGTCACAAGATCAAGTAATGAAAATCGTTGCTGGACCTGGTGTTTATATTTGTAATGAATGTGTTGATTTATGTAAGGAAATTATCGACGAGGAATTCAGGGAACAAATGGATTCTGAACCATTACTTGTATTAAAACCACAAGCAATTATGAATAAATTGAATGATTATGTAATTGGGCAAGATCAATCTAAAAAAACGTTGTCAGTTGCGGTTTATAATCATTATAAACGAGTTAATCATATGCTTGAAGTTGACGAAGATAATGACGAAACAGAATTACAAAAAAGTAATATTTGTTTAGTTGGTCCTACGGGATCAGGTAAGACATATTTAGCACAAAGTTTAGCTAAAATTTTAAACGTACCATTTGCTATTGCAGATGCCACTACTTTAACTGAGGCTGGATATGTTGGTGAAGATGTTGAAAATATCCTTTTAAAATTATTGCAAAGTGCAGATTATGATGTTGCAAAAGCTGAAAAAGGAATTATCTACATTGATGAAATCGATAAAATTGCTAAGAAGAGTGAGAATGTTTCAATCACACGTGATGTATCAGGTGAGGGTGTTCAACAGGCACTTTTAAAGATTCTTGAAGGTACTATTGCAAGTGTTCCGCCTCAAGGTGGACGTAAACACCCACAACAAGAATTAATTCAAATAGATACTAAGAATATTTTATTTATTGTTGGTGGGGCATTTGCTGGAATTGAAACAATGGTCAAAAATCGATTAGGCGATAAAACGATTGGTTTCGGTGCTGAATCCAATTCTGAAACTATTGATGAACAAAATAGTGTTATGCAACAAATTATTCCAGAAGATTTATTAAAATTTGGATTAATTCCTGAATTTGTTGGTCGTTTACCAATTATGACAGCTTTAGAAGAATTAAAAGAAGAAGATTTAGTTCGAATTTTAACGGAACCTAAAAATGCATTGGTTAAACAATATACAAAACTTGTTGAATTAGATGGTGTGACGCTTGAATTCGAACCTGAGGCATTGTCACGAGTTGCCGAACTTGCTATTAAGCGAGATACTGGGGCACGAGGTTTGCGATCTATTATTGAAGAAACAATGCGTGATGTTATGTTTGATATTCCAAGCCAAGAAGACATCGAGCGCGTAATTATCACTAAAGCAACAGTTGATCAAACTGATGGTCCTGTAATAATTAAAGGGAGCAAGAAAGCAGCATCTTAAAGTCTTGTTAGAGTATAGTCATTTAAAGACTGTCAAATATAGTGAGTACACTCTAAAAAAAAGACATAGTAATGAATATAAATGTAGTATAATGAATTTAAGGTTAATAATTTTAATAAATAATAAAGGGTGGACGTCATGAATAAAACAATAAAAAAAGCGATTTTGTTCGGATTTTCTGGGGTATTGTTGGGTGGACTTGGGTTATTCAATAAGTCTGTTGAAGCTAAGGCTCCTGCAAATAATATTGGGTACAGTGTTCAAAGTATTCAATCTGATAAACAAGTTAAAGCTAGTTTGAAACAATCATACTTTGATTTGAAATTGGATGCTAAGGAAAAAGAAACGATTTCAGTTAAAATCTTTAATTCATCAGACAAAGCATTAAAAATTCGTAATGCTGTTTATACAGCATCTACAAATGATAATGGTCAGCTTGAATATGCAAAAGAATTAGCAAAAAAGAATATTGATAAATCAATGAAATATCCTTTAGCTTCACTTACTAAGTTAGATTCAGGTAGTGTCGTAACAGTTCCTGCTAAAGGAAGTAAAATCGTTAAGGCTACAATTACTATGCCAAAAGATAGTTTCAACGGTGTTTTGTTAGGTAGCTGGTATTTTGAAAAAGTTGATAATTCAACTAAAGAAACAAGTAATAAAAAAGGGATTTCAATTTCAAATGCATATTCATATGCAATTGGAATTAAAATTTTAGAGAAGAAGACGGTTGAACCAAATATGAATTTATTATCAGTTAAAGCTGGTATGAGAAACTATCGTAAAGGTGTATTCCCTGTATTCCAAAACGATAAAGCCGTAATTATTCCTAAATTAACAATTAAATCTGAAATTATGAAAAAGGGTTCAACAGATGTTTTAGAAAATACAACATTAAAGAACCTATCAATGGCTCCTAATTCAAATTTCAAATTCCCAATGCTTTATGACAAGGGTCAATTAGAAGCTGGAGACTACACATTAAAGGCTGTAGCAACAAGTGGTAAAAACACTTGGAAATTCAATAAAAACTTCACAATTACAAATGATGATGCAAGTAAGTACAACAAAGATGCTATTGGAGATCCACAAAAAGCAACAAATCCGCTATGGTATGTTGCTTTAGGTCTTGGTCTCGCAATCCTAGTGATACTAATCTTTTTCCTTATTAAAAGATATGTTGATAAGAAAAAAGCTGATAAGTAAGTATTTAATATTATTATTTATTTTATTTTTCAGTATGCTCGTGACACTTAAAAGTGTGTCTGCAGACATAACGTATGGGTACAGTACGTTACCTAATACGGTTAACAAATATGTTAAGAAAAATAATTCAGAATTTGCAATTTATTCTGATAGTAATAATAGAGAATCACCTTATTTGCAAATAATCGCAACTGATGGATTGACACCATCATGGCAATTGAAAGGTAGGCTACAATATAAGTCAAACGATATTGTACATGTTGACTTATTTCGGCCAAAGTTACAGTCTGGATTAAAGAATATGCCAAGAACTTATGGTGATCTAATTTCTGGAGATTCAACTAATATAACAGCAAATGCTAAAGATAGTAGTGGGGAATATTTATTTTATTGGCCCAATACTTTAATTCAGATTTTGACAACGCATGTGGTAACATATTCGGAAGTACAAATAATTTGGATTATCCAAACGGCAGCAACAAAATAAAAGCTTTACAACATCGAATTATTTAATTCATGTTGTAAAGCTTTTTGATTCAGATTAAGTTACATTAACACATTTTTATATGGTAAAATGGTTTGAGTATTGAAAGGAAGGTGTTTAATATGGATGTTCATAATGTTGAACTTGTTATGAGTGCCGTTGCACCAGCACAGTATCCAACAGATGGTATTCCTGAGATTGCACTGTCAGGACGTTCTAATGTTGGAAAATCATCATTAATAAATACGTTAATAAATCGTAAAAGTTATGCGAGAACTTCTAGTCAGCCTGGAAAAACGCAAACATTGAACTTTTATAACGTGGAACAAAAATTATTTTTCGTAGATGTTCCAGGATATGGATATGCAAAAGTGTCAAAAACAGAACGTGCAAAGTGGGGACAAATGATTGAAACCTATTTAGCAGAACGTACTTCTTTAAGAGGGGTCATTTCATTAGTTGATGCTCGACATGAGCCAACAAAATTAGATGTTCAAATGGTTGATTTTCTTCACTATTACGATATTCCTGTATTGGTTGTTGCGACAAAGAGCGACAAAATTTCTCGTGGTAAGTGGAATCAACATGAGAGTATCATAAGACGTTCATTGTCTTTGACACCTGAAGATGATTTTGTTTTATTTTCGGCTCAAGACAAATCTGGAAAAGAAGAGATTTGGCAATGGATTGAAAGTCATACAGAACTAGGAGAAAAAAATGGAATTTAATGAATATCAAGAAGCAGCAAATCGCACATTATATGGAACTGAACAAGTTTTAACAAATTGTGCATTAGGTGTTGCGGCTGAAGGTGGACAATTAGTTGATTTAATTAAAGATTATACTTTTAAAGGTCGAGAATTAGATAAAGTGAAATTAACTAAAGAAATGGGAGATGTACTTTGGTATTTATCCCAAATTGCTGAATGGGCCGATATTGAATTTGATGATGTTGCAAGAGATAATATTTTAAAATTAAATAAACGTTACCCAGATGGATTTAAAAAATAAAAAAATTCAGATAAGTTTATAACTTATCTGAATTTTTTTATTTTTTAGGTTTCGATTCTTTAACATCAGAACTAGGCTTCTCTTCCGTTTCTGAAGACTTAAGTTCAACTTTAGCAGGATCTTTAGGGTCAAGTGCAAATTTATCAAATAAACTTTCCAAGTTATCTTGGCGTTGGATTTTTAAGCTCATAATTGTAGCCTCCTTATGTAAATATAGAATAACAGTTTATTAAAATGAATACAAGACAACTGATTAATGCATAAAAAGCGCTTTAAATAACTTTTATATGTATAAAGTCATTTATTATATGTATTTAATTGCATAAAAAATCTTTGTAGCATATAATCGATTTATTCACTAATAAGAGAAATTAAAAAAGAGGAGTAAATTGATGCAAATAAATAAAAAATGGTTTATAGGTATATTAATCGCATTTTTCATGATGTTAGTTGGTAGTAATCAAGTAAGTGCTGCAACTGGTAACTCTTTACAGAATGTTAAGGATAAGGGAACGTTAGTACTTGGAACAAGTCCAGATTATCCACCCTATGAATTTCAAACAACAGTTAATGGCGATGATAAAATCGTTGGATTTGATATTTCAATTGCACAAAAAATTGCTAAAGACATTGGAGTTAAGTTAGTAATTAAGAAAATGGATTTTGACTCATTACTTGTTGGCTTAGAAACTAATAAAATTGATATGGTTATTTCAGGTATGAATCCGTCGGATGATCGTAAAAAAAGTATTGATTTTTCAGATGTTTATTACAATGGAAAACAAATGATGTTGGTTAATAAGACTGATGAAGATAAATATAAGACTTTAAATGATTTTTCTGGGCTATCAGTTGGGGCTCAAACTGGATCGCTTCAATATACAATGAGTAAAGAACAAATAAAAAATGTGAATATTAAAGGGTTGGCTAAAGTAACCGATTTAATTTTAGCGCTTAAAAGTGGTAAGGTAGCGGGTGTTGCCATGGAAGAACCAACTGCTAAAGCATACGCACAAAATGATAGTTCATTAGCAGTTGTTAATCCTGGATTTATCTCAGCGCCTGATGCAAGGGGAGCTGCAGCCGGATTTGCAAAGAATTCCGATACTTTGGTGGCAGCTGTAAATAAGTCTATTAAAGAAATTAAAAAGAAAAATTTAATAAATACGACATATTTACCTGAGGCTAGTAATTATTTAACAAAAAATACATCGGATAACACAATGATTCACTATTGGAAATATTTTGCCAAAGGAATTGGTTATACTTTATTAATAACGGCGGTTTCAGTTATTGTTGGTGTTATATTAGGAACGTTGCTAGCACTCATGCGTTTGGGCAAAAATAAAGTGATTAAAGTAATTGCAGTATCCTACATTGAATTTGTTCGTGGAACGCCTCTAATGATTCAAGTGATGTTTGTGTACTTCGGTATTGGAATGTTAGTAAATATTCCAGCGCTAATTGCAGGTATTATTGCTGTATCGCTTAATTCAGGCGCATATATAGCTGAAGTAATACGATCGGGAATCTCTTCTGTTGATGATGGACAAATGGAAGCAGCAAGAAGTTTGGGGCTTTCACAGAAAGAGACGTATCAGTCTGTTATTATTCCACAAGCACTAAAAAATATTTGGCCAGCTCTGGGAAATGAATTTATAACATTAATAAAAGAAAGTTCAATTGTTTCTATTATTGGTGTGACTGATTTAATTTATCAGATGAAAATGGTTCAATCAGCTACTTATAAAGGTATTGCGCCTATCTTTGTTGCAATGTTAATTTACTTTGTTTTAACATTTAGCTTATCTAAATTATTAAATTACTTTGAAGGGAAGATGAAGCATGTCTAAAATTATTGAAGTTAATAAATTAAGAAAATCCTTTGGAAAAAATGATGTTTTAAAAGATATTTCTGAATCAGTTGATAAAGGACAGGTTATCTGTGTGATTGGACCATCAGGATCTGGTAAAAGTACCTTTTTACGTTGTCTGAATCTACTTGAAGTTCCTACATCAGGGGATATTTTATTCGAAGGTGAAAATTTAACAAGTTTAAATGAAAAAGACTTAAATCAATTGAGAGAAAAAATGGGGATGGTTTTTCAAGGTTTTAATTTGTTTCCAAATATGAATGTAATTGAGAATATAAAATTGGCTCCCATGAAAGTTAAAAATATATCAGATAAAGAGTCAGCTGATATAGCTACCAATTTATTAGAAAAAGTTGGATTAGCAGATAAGGCACTACAATATCCAGATAGTTTATCTGGTGGTCAAAAGCAACGAGTTGCGATTGCCAGAGCATTAGCCATGGATCCAGAAGTACTCTTATTCGATGAGCCAACTTCAGCATTAGATCCTGAAATGGTCGGAGAAGTACTTAAAGTTATGAAAACGTTGGCTAGTGACGGAATGACGATGGTAGTTGTGACACATGAAATGGGTTTTGCTAGAGAAGTAGCAGATCAAATTTGGTTCATGGATCAAGGATATATTCAAGAAAAAGGACGTCCAGAAGATGTTTTTGATCATCCGACGTCAGAACGTGCGCAAGATTTTTTATCAAAGATATTGTAAAAAAATAGATTTCAGATAGACTCCCGTCTATTTGGAATCTATTTTCTTTATTCAAACGCTTGTTCGGGGTATAATTAAAGCATATATTAACGTAAAGAAGGTGCCTCGATTGGCTTCAGAGCATATCGAAAATAAATTAGCATTATTACCAGCATTACCAGGATGCTATATCATGAAAAATTTAAATAGTCAGATTATTTATGTTGGGAAAGCAAAAAATTTAAAAAATCGGGTGCGTTCTTACTTCAAAAGTGCGCATGATGGAAAAACAGCTAAATTGGTTTCTCAAATTGTTGATTTTGAAACAATTATTACATCCACTGATAAAGAAGCATTTCTGTTGGAAATTACTTTAATTCAAAAACATCAGCCGTATTATAATATAAAATTAAAGAAAGGTACTGGATATCCATATATTAAAATTACAAATGAAAAAGACCCAATGATGCAAATCGTTAGTCAGGTTAATAAGGACGGTGGATTTTATTTTGGTCCTTATCCAAATGTTTATGCAGCTCAGGAAACATTGCAGTTTTTACAAAAAGTTTATCCTTTAAGAAGATGCAATGGATTTCAGAAGCGACCATGTTTGTATTATCATATGGGGCAATGTTTAGGCTCTTGTTTTAAAGAAGTTCCGCATGAAAAATATGAGGCTCAAATAAAAAAAATCAAATCATTTTTAAATGGTAATGTGATTGTAGCAAAACAAAAACTAAAAAAAGAAATGAGTAAGGCAGCGGATGAAATGTTATTTGAACGTGCCGCTGAATTACGTGATCAAATTCATTTTATTGAAGTTACTGTTGAAAAACAAAAAATCATTTCAAATGATAATACACCTAGAGATTTGTTTAATTTCTATCTGGATAAAGGTTGGTTGTCAATTCAAGTTTTCTTTATTAGGCAAGCACGATTAATGAAGCGAGAAAAAAGACTTTTTCCAATTGTAACAACGGCTGAAGAAGAAATGGCAACTTTTATCCTTCAGTTTTATAATCGAAAAAATAATGTGTTACCAAAAGAAATATTAGTTCCAGCAGGAATTGATACAGATATCTTATCTGATATCTTACAAGTACCAATTCGGACACCACAACGTGGGCAAAAAAGTGAACTTTTAAAATTAGCTAAAAAAAATGCTCGCTTAGTTCTTGAAGAAAAATTCAGATTACTAGAATTAGATGGGCGCAAAACAACTGGTGCCATGAAAGAAATTACAGACGCTATGGGGATTCCAGAAGGTCATCGAATAGAATCTTTTGATCACTCACATATACAAGGGACTGATCTGGTATCAGCCATGGTTAGTTTTATTGATGGTAAACCTGAGAAGAGCGAATATCGCAAATATAAGTTGAATACAGTTGATCATGCGGATGAAGCAGCAAGTACACGTGAAGTTGTTCGCCGACGTTATACACGTCTTTTGAAGGAAGGTAAGCCTATGCCAGATTTAATTTTAATGGATGGTGCTGAAATACAAATAGAAGCTGCAAAAGACGTTTTAAGTAATGAATTAGATTTAATGATTCCAGTAGCGGGGATGGTTAAAAATAACAAGCATAAAACATCTGATTTAATGTTTGGTGATGCTGATCAAAGACTATCATTGGATCCAAAGAGTGAAGGGTTTTACCTTTTACAAAGGATTCAAGATGAAGTCCATCGATTTGCCATTACCTTTCATCGTCAAGTTCATTCAAAGAACTCACTTAGTTCTCGTTTAGATTCTATCCAGGGTGTTGGGCCAAAAACCAAAACGAAATTGTTAAAAGAATTTGGGTCGATGAAACATATTAAAGACGCTTCAATGGAAGAGTTACAAGGATTAGGTATTTCAAAGACAGTCGCACAAACAATAAAATTATCATTATAAATTTACAAAAGGAGTCCTTAATGACAGAGATTTATGTCATTAAGGACTCCTTTTTATTTTAAAATAAAGAAGAGCTATCAGGTATTATCCTGATAGCTCTTCAAAGTTAAACGAATTATTTCTTATTTTCTTTTGCAACTGGACGCCAGATACCGAGGATAATCCCTGCAACTGCAGCACCAATTAAAACAGAAAGTAAGTAGAACGTTTTATTTGTAGCTAAGGCAATTACCCAAAGACCACCATGAGGTGCAGGAACAGAGACGTTCCAGAATTGACTTAAACCACCACCGATTGCAGCACCAATTACACTTGATGTAATGACGTGTAATGGATCTGCTGCTGCGTAAGGAATAGCACCTTCAGTAATAAATGAAATACCAAGAATGTAGTTTGACAAACCGGCTTTTCTTTCATCTTCAGAAAATTTATTTTTCCAGAATGTTGATGCAATAGCTATTGCAAGTGGAGGAATCATACCACCAACCATAACAGCAGCCATCATTTTACCATCACCAGTAGAAGTGAAGACACCAATTGAGAATGTATAAGCTGCTTTGTTAAATGGACCACCCATATCGATAGCCATCATAGCAGCAAGAATTGTACCGATTAAGACGGCATTGGCTGTTCCCATATGAGTTAAGAAATCTGACAAGACATGATTAATTTGTGCGAAGATAGGATTAACCATAAAGAACATAATCGCGCCGACAATTAATAAGGATAAAATAGGGTAGATTAGGATAGGTTTCATCCCATCTAGTGATTTTGGTAAGTTTTTAAAGAGTTTTTTAAGACCGACAATAACATAACCGGCAATAAAACCAGCTGCTAAACCACCTAAGAAACCAGAAACAGATTCAGTTTTAATAACATTTGCGGCAGCAAAGTTAGCCATGTAACCACCAACAATACCAGGCATAAGGGCAGGACGATCACCAATACTCATAGCAATAAAACCGGCTAAGATAGGTACTAAGAAAGCAAATGCATAATTACCAATTCCATTTAAGAAGATAAAAGTTTGTGAACTTGAGCCACCGGGAACGTATTGTTCAACGATGAATGAGAGTGCCATTAAGATACCGCCACCAACAACAAATGGTAACATGTGTGATACACCGTTCATTAAGTTCTTATAAATTTCATTCCAAACACTACCAGAGGTTTCTTCATCATTTTCAGCAGCGTCGGTTCCTTTAGCATGATAAATAGGTGCTTTTCCGTTTACTGCGGCAGTAATCAATTCTTCGGCTTTTTTAATACCATCGGTAACAGGACGGTTAATTAAAGGTTTGCCATCGAAACGATCCATAGCAACTTTTTTATCAGCGGCGACAATGACACCAGACGCACGTTTAATTTCTTCGTCAGTTAAACGATGCTTAATACCTTCTGAGCCATTTGTTTCAACTTTAATGTCAACGCCCATCTCTTCAGCTTGTTTGATGAGGGCAGCTTCAGCCATATAAGTATGAGCGATACCAGTAGGGCAGGCTGTTACAGCGACCACGTATGGATTACCTGATGGTTTAACATCAGTGTTTTTAGCAGCAAGTTGTGCAGCAGCTTCTTTTGCTTCTTTTTCATTTTCAGCGGCAGTGAAGGCAGCTTGAACCTCATCTGGAGTTGTGACTGTTTTTAATTTATCAACTAAATCGGGATTAATTAATAGACTTGATAAAGCAGCTAATGCTTGTAAATGGGCATCGTTTGCACCTTCAGGAGCAGCAATCATGAAAAATAAAAATGTAGGTTGACCATCAAGTGAATCATAGTCAAGTCCTGCTTTACTTTTAGCAAATAGGACAGTAGCACGTTTAACAGCTTTATTTTTTGCATGTGGCATGGCAATACCTTCACCGATACCAGTAGTTGATTGTGCTTCACGTTTTAGAATGTCTTGTTTGTAAAGTTCCTCATCATCAATCACGCCAGCCTCAAAGTATTTATGTACCATTTCATCAATTGCTTCGGCTTTTGTTGTTGCTTGAAGATCCATAATCATGACATCTTTAAGTAATAATTCATTTAAGTCCATAGTGTAAAACTCCTTTTATAATAGTTAGATTTTCTTAATATCAATTTGTGGTAAAATTTCGTTAATTTTTTCAATAGTTGCAATATCTTCAGAAAATGCAGTTGCGGAGCCACAAGCTAGTCCATATTTAAAACTTTCAATAGGATCATTAGTTTTTGCAAAGGTACCTGTAAAACCAGCAATCATTGAATCGCCAGCACCAACTGAATTAATAACAGTCCCTTTAGGCGCATTACTTTGGTAAACAGCATCTTTAGTAATCAATAGGCCGCCATCGCCAGCCATTGAAATTAAAACATGTTGTGCACCTAATTCTAATAATTTTTGACCATATTTCACAATATCGTTGATACCGTTTAAAGTAACATTGAATAATTCGGCTAATTCATGGTGATTTGGTTTCACGACGAGAGGTTTTTCACTAATTGTTTTCAATAGTGCTTCACCAGTTGTATCAATAACAAATTGTGCGCCTTTAGAACGAATTACTTTAATTAATTCATAATAAAAATCTTGAGATAGGTTAGGAACTAAACTACCAGCTAAAATGACAGTATCATCAGACGTCAATGTTTCAAATTGCTCATTGAATAGTTTAAGTTCATCATCTGATATTAGAGGACCCTTACCATTTATTTCGGTTTCTTGGTCAGCTTTTATTTTAATATTAATTCTAGAATCAGCTTTTATTTTTGTAAATTGAGTATCTAGGTGATTAGCTATCATAGCTGACTTAATAAATTCACCTGTGAATCCACCAATAAAACCAAGTGCTTTATTAGGTTGATTCAATTCATTTAAAATTCGGGAAACGTTTATACCTTTACCACCTGGTAATTTTGTATCATAATCCATCCGATTAACTTCGCCAAGCGTTAACTTATCTAGTTGAACGATGTAATCAATAGAAGGATTTAAAGTTACTGTGTAAATCATTGTTGTACCTCCAAAATTTTTGTTTGTGTTTTATAATTTTCAGAATCAGTTACCGGCAATTTATCAGTGATAATTGTAGCCTGATTAAGATCTGCAACTTTAATGAATGAAACTTGGTTAAATTTTGATTTGTCGGCTAAAACATAAGTTTGTCGACTTTGATGAATTGCGGCCAGTTTAACTGCGGCTTCTTCAGGATCTGGTGTGCTAAATCCAAATTTATTGTTAATTGAATTAATACCGAGAAAGACTAAATCAAATTGAAGGTTCTTGATTGATTTAATACTATCAGCTCCCACAATAGCCTTTGTATTAGCTTTAACTTGACCACCGATGACGATTGTTCTAATATCATTTTCAGAAAGAGAAAGTGCATGATTAACACCGTTTGTAACAACAGTTAGATTGTTAACTAACTTAAGATAGGGAATCATTGCGAAAGTTGTACTACCAGCATCAAGAAAAATCACATTATTAGGTTTGATTAAATTTGCAGCAGCTTTAGCAACTGCTATTTTATTTGGCGTATTTAATGAAAATTTTTCTTCTAAATTTGCTTCAACTTTTAATGATTGGATGCTTTGTGCACCACCATGAACTCTTACTAATTCACCATCAGTTTCAAGCTGCTGTAAATCGCGTCGAACAGTTGATTCTGAGACATTTAATTTATGACAAATATCTTGTAACTTAATATAACCATGTTTGTCAATTTCAGAAATAATATATTGGCACCTTTCAATTGTAAGCACTTTCTCAACTCCTTATAAATAAAATACCACCAAAAACATTCAAAATCAACCAAAAACATTCAAAAATACCAAAAAAATTTGAAATATGAGAAATTGGCTTGAATTTTTAAAAGAGTTAAGTAAATACATAGACAAATGACTTTTTCTTCTTTAAAATAGTAAGTTAGTAGTCAACGGAAAGAATAGGTGATCGTATGTTTATAGATCAAGTTACAATTGAAATAAAAGCAGGTAAAGGTGGCGACGGGATGGTAGCGTTCCGTCGAGAAAAATATGTACCTAATGGTGGACCAGCCGGTGGTGATGGTGGCCGTGGTGGTAGTATTGTATTTGAAGTAGATGAAGGATTAAGAACTTTAATGGATTTTAGATACAGTAAACATTTTAGAGCTGAATCTGGTGAAAAAGGAATGATTAAAGGGATGCACGGACATGGTGCACCTGATAAAAGAGTTCAAGTACCAGAAGGAACAACAATTAAAGATGCTGAAACAGGAGCAGTAATCGCTGATCTCGTTCATAAAGGAGATTATGCTGTTGTTGCCAAGGGTGGTCGAGGTGGTCGTGGCAATATTAGATTTGCTAGTCCTAAAAATCCAGCTCCAGAAATTTCTGAAAATGGTGAACCTGGAGTAGAACGTAAAATTCAACTTGAATTAAAAGTTTTAGCTGATGTTGGGTTAGTTGGATTTCCATCTGTCGGTAAGTCAACGCTTCTTTCAGTTGTGACAAGTGCCAAACCTAAAATTGCAGATTATCATTTTACAACGTTATCACCTAATTTAGGGATGGTTCGTTTAGATGATAACCGTGATTTTGTTATTGCTGATTTACCCGGATTGATTGAAGGGGCTTCAGTTGGCGTTGGATTAGGAATTCAATTTTTACGTCATATTGAGCGGACACGTGTTATTCTTCATTTAGTTGATATGAATCCTGAAGAAGGTCGTGATCCGTTTGACGACTATCTTAAGATTAATAAAGAATTAAAAAATTATGACCCTGAATTACTTGAACGTCCGCAATTAATTGTGGCAAGTAAGATGGATATGCCAGGGGCTGCAGAACAGTTAGAAGCATTTAAAAAACAATTGGCAGAAGATTCTACAGTGGAAGAAACACCTCGTGTATTTTCTACTTCTTCTATTACTCGTGAGGGACTACAAACCTTAATGAATGTAGCTGGTGATTTATTGGAAGAAACACCAATGTTCCCAGCACTAAACTTGAAAGAACAAGAAGCACAACAAAAAATCTATGATTTCGAAAAAGAACAAGAAAAATCTGCACCTGATTTTGTTATTAATAGGGATGAAGATTTAACTTGGGTTCTTTCTGGAGAAAAATTAGAACGTCTATACCAAATGACAAATATGGACCGAGACGAAAGTTTGATGCGTTTTGCACGTCAACTTCGTGGTATGGGTGTCGATGATGCTTTACGTGAACGTGGTGCTAAAAGTGGGGATATAGTGAGAATTGATAAATTCTCATTTGAGTTCGTTGAATAATTCGGAATATTAATAATTTACGGTTACGCTATCAGCAAATAAAAGGGTAATTTATATAAGATAAGAGGAGAACGGAACAAGATGGATAAGAAAAAAAGATTAAAAAAAGCCAGATATATTACTGGCTTTGATGGCGTGAGGACATTGGCTGTTATTGGGGTTATCCTTTATCACCTCGTGCCATCTAGTCTACAAGGTGGATACTTAGGTGTACCGATATTTTTTGTTGTATCGGGTTACTTGATTACTGATTTACTTAATCAGGAATGGGAACAAAATAAAAAAATTGATGTTCTAGGCTTTTATATTCGACGGGTTCGACGACTTTATCCAGCGTTATTGACGATGTTGATTGCAACTATTGCCTATATAACACTATTTCAAAGAGAGTTATTGAAAAATATTCAAGAAATTTTCGCATCAAATTTGTTATATGTTTATAATTGGTTTCAAGTTTTGCACAAAGAATCATATTTTGATCATTTCGGGACGCCATCACCATTTACGCATCTTTGGTCGCTATCAATTGAAGGTCAGTACTATTTTTTCTGGCCTATTATAGTGGCGTTGCTAATTGTGTTTTTAAAACGAAAAGAACGGATTTTTAATCTTATCTTTATCTTAGCTTTTATTTCCGCATTAGCGATGGCCTTCTTGTATAAAGCAGGATCTGATCCAAGTCGTGTCTATTATGGAACGGATACAAGAATGTTTTCAATTTTATTGGGGTCAGCACTTTCATTTATTTGGCCAAGCAGTTCTTTAAAAAAGGAAATTTCAAAAAAAGGCCGATTTGTTTTAGATGCGTTAGGTATAGTATCGCTCATAACAATTATTAGTTTGTTTTTGACTATGTCAGATCAAAGTTCGCTTGTTTATCGTGGAGGGATGTTTTTCTTTTCAGTTTTAGTTATGATTTTTGTAGCTACAATTGCACATCCTGGAGCGGATATGAACAAAATTATGACAAATCCTGTTTTTACTTGGGTTGGTAAGAGAAGTTATGGCATTTACCTATATCAATTTCCAATAATGGTATTCTATGAGTCAAAGATTCAGAGTATAGGTGATCATCCATGGCTAAACGCGCTAATTGAAATATCTATCATTTTATTAGTGAGTGATTTGTCATATCGATTCTTAGAAAGACCTCTACAAAGATTTAATTATAAACAAACATTTACATTTATTAAAGAAACCTTTACAAAGGATATTAAAAAAACTCGTCAAAAATTTTCTATTATTGTGGGTGCATTAATAATTGGTATAGCGTTGTTTGGAATAATTAACGGACCAAGTCTTTCAATTACTGGAGTGAATGCTTTACAGAATACTATTAGTGAGAATGCTAAAGTAGCTGATAAAAAGAATGCTGACGCATTAAAAAAACCGAGCTCGTCTAGTTCTAAGAAAAAACAATCAAGTAGCAAAAGTGCTTCTAAAACTAGTTCTTCAAAAGTAGTTGCTGAAAAACAAAGCCCAACATCATTAACAAAGGCTGAGACAAAAAAAGCCTCAAGCGTATATGCAACGGCAATTGGTGATTCTGTATTGGCAGATGGAGAAAACATATTACAAGATGATTTCCCACATATGTATGTTGATGCAAAAGTCGGTCGTCAGGTATATACAGCTGCTGATGATATTAGGTTGTTGGCTAAGCAAGGTAAACTTCAAGATAACGTTGTTATTGGTTTAGGGACAAATAGTCCATTTACAACCGATCAGTTTGACGATATTATGAGTGCAGTTGGTTCGGGGAAACAAGTTTACTGGATTAATGTACATGTCCCAACAAGGCGTTGGGAAGGTACCGTTAATAGCATGTTGGAGACACAAAAGAAAAAATATTCAAATTTGCATATAATTGATTGGTATTCATATAGTAAGGATCATACAGAGTGGTTTTATGATGATAATGTTCATCCAGATCCCGATGGTTCAAAGTATTATGCAACGTATATTGCAAGACAATTAATTAAAAATATGTAAAATACTTAAGAAGCCCTACAAACTATGGTTTGTAGGGCTTCTTATTTTTGGGTCTGCGTCAAATAGTGTTGGTGAGACGATAAACGTCTAATTTAATTAAGGGAAATCCAAAAGGATTTCCTTTTTTTAGTTATGAATTAATAAAATTCTTTCAAATAGATGATGCCAGTTTCTGAAACCGTAACAGCTACGTTTAAGTGTTTTAATTTTTCGGTTAAGTCCCTCTATAGGGCCATTTGAATATGGTGAAGATAAACTATTTTTAATATAATGCTGATTCTTTTTAAAAGTGGTTATTACAGTATCCATTTCACTGTTATTAGGTTGATAGTCTTCTAATAACTGAGTTAAATTAGAAGTGTCGGCTTTATTGATAGCTAATAAAATATCTTGATATGTTTCATAGACTTTTTTGAAGTTAGAACTTTGTTCTAATCCTAAATCAACAACATTCTGTTGCGTCATATATTCTTTCGTACTAAAAAAATAAACAGATTTTGAACTTTCTAGTTCTGTTTCTTGTTTGTGAAAAAGGCGCCACTGAGTTTTTAAAGCTTTGTAATAATCCCTTTATGGTTGTCAGATGAAATAATATAATTTCATCCGATAATCATGGAGGGATTTTTGTATGTCC